>CAZKFA010000010.1:45441-53840 GCA_964551925.1 uncultured Gammaproteobacteria bacterium | reverse complement strand
TAGCTAGAATTACATTTTTAAGTTAAGCTGCGGTTAAGGGATCTAAAATGATTATTATACGGCGTATAATAAAAGGCTGATAGTAATATATAAATCCTTGACTATCAAGAATTTTATTACTATACGCTGTATAATAAGATCTTTTGGTTGAGGGACTCTTAAAGCTTGCTTGTTTTCTAAAACTGCTATACATTGATGAAAGGCAAAGCCCTATATGTTCGGCGTCAAAACTACCAGTAAAACTAATACTAATGAGAAAGCTAGTCTCTCAGAGTATGATATTTATTCTTTTAATGAGGCTATTCATTATCACAGCTATAAGTTTCTTGGGGCGCATCACAAGGTAGTTGATAAGAAGCCGATTCTTCAATTTACAATCTGGGCTCTTAATGTTGAAGCAATTAGTTTAGTTGGTGATTTTAATGATTGGACTCTAGGGCAGGATAGGCTTGATAAAGTCAGTGAATCAGGACTCTGGACTATTGCGATCCCTGCTCCATCAGAGAACAAAGTTTTTCGTTATCAGTTTGCGCTGCATCGCATGAACGGTAAGATTGAATATATCAACGATCCTTATGGTAGGCAGTCAGATTTCACTGATAGATTGGCTTCTGTAGTTACAGAACCTAGCAATTACAGATGGGCTGATAGCGAGTGGATTAAGAAGCGTGAGAACACTGAACTCTCTACGCGACCAATTTCTATTCTGAAGTTTGACTTCTCTAAGATCAAAACTCTAATCCGTGAGATACCCTCTTATCAGGAGCTTGCCAAGTATCTTGTCAATGAAGCTGTAGATCAGGGTTATAGCCATATCGAATTAAATAATTTTTTTGAGGAGCTGCTGAATCTTACTAATATTCAGCATGACAAGCCCGCCAAATCTTGTACTGTTCAATATCAATATTTTGCGGTGAGCAGCAATCTCGGGCAAGCAGAAGATTTCAAATGCCTAGTTGACTATTGCCATCGTAATGGTGTTGGCATTATAGTTAATCTGCCATATTTTAGGGCGGATGCTTGCGGGACTTTGCAGAAGCTAAATGATTTCTCCAAAAACCCTATTCGTAATTATTACATCTCAAATGCGGTCTATTGGCTTGAAGAGTTTCATATAGATGGTTTTAATTTTGCTGCTATTGAAGTTGAGCTCCAAAATAAACACCCAGAATATTTTATTAGTTTTATCAAAGATTTAAATGAAGTCTTACATTCTAGATCTGCTGGTATTATTACCATTGCGCAAGATGGTATTTCTTATCCTAATATCACCAAACCCACTTATATGGAGGGCTTGGGCTTCAATATGAAGATTAACCAGCAATGGCAGAAAGATACTCTAAGTTATTTTTCTAATGAGAATTCCGATTTAGATTTGATAACCCTCTCTTCTACTTATTCATTTGCGGAGAATCAAATTCTGTCATTAGATGAGATGGTATTGAAATATATTAACCAAGAGGATTTTAAGGGTAATATAAAAAACATTACTACTCTCAATAATCTAAAAGTAATGTTGGCTTATTTTTTTGCTTACCCCGGCAAAAAAGCTATATCTAGTAATTTTATTAATCTTTATACTAATTCGCTAGAAACCAATGACAATGCGATTAATGATACTTTTTTTACAAGCTATTGTCAGTATCTTTTAAGTGAGATTGACTCCCCTTATGAAGCACTAAAAATATATCTATCTGATCTCAATGATATTTATAAAACTACTCCAGTTTTATTTGAGACTGATTTTAGGGCTAAATGTTTTGAGTGGGTAAGTTACTCAATGGATAAGAAAGTAGTAAGTTTCTTGCGCTGGTCTAAGGACTATGAGACAGTGGTCTTGGTTGTTTTAAATCTCAGTGAAGTTGATTACAAAAATTTTCAAGTGGGAGTGCCGAAACAAGGTTTGTATCTAGAGATCCTGAACAGCGACAATGAAGAATACTTAGGTTCTGGTCTAGGCAATGACGATGGCTTGTATAGTAGTAAGGAGAAGTATGATAATCATAATTTCTCTTTATTTATGGATATCGGCGCTAATTCGGCGCATATCTTTAAGAATGTTGGCGCGGATTTGAATATTTTTAAGGCTTAGCCTAATACTCTATAATATTGTTTAGATGAGTTTTTATGACTTAAGAGAATTTATTGCAGCACTAGAGGCTAAGGGTGAGTTGTTACGTATCCAAGCTCCGGTTAGTGCTGAACTTGAGATTACTGAGATCACTGATAGAGTCTCTAAGTCGGCAAACAACAAAGCTCTATTGTTTGAGAATGTTATTGGTTATGATATGCCAGTTCTCATTAATGCGATTGGTTCTCATGGGCGTATGCAGTGTGCGCTTGGTGTTGATGATTATGATGAGATTGCTTTGCGCATTAGAGAGTTGCTTAAGCCAGAAGTTCCGCAAACTTTGCAAGAGAAGTTCTCTAAATTAATGGAGCTTGCGGAGATTAGAAACTATTTGCCGCGCACGGTGACGAAGGCCCCTTGTCAAGAAGAAGTTATTTACGCCAAAGAATCTGGTGTGAAGCAATTGCTCGACAAAATTCCTATCCTTAAGTGCTGGCCTGATGATGGCGGACCATTTATCACCTTGACATCTGTCTTCACAAAAGATCCTGATAGATTGGGTTCTAGTCGTAATGTTGGTATGTATCGTCTACAAAAATTTGATGATATTACAACAGCAATGCACTGGCACAAGCATCATGATGGTGCTAGTAATTACCAAAAAAGCTTGAAGCAAGTTGGCTCTGAAACCCGCATGGAAATTGCTATTGCAATTGGTACGGATCCCGTTATTGCATATGCGGCGACAGCTCCTTTGCCGCCAGGGATTGATGAGATGATTCTAGCTGGTTTTATTCGACGCAAGTCAGTCGAATTAGTGAAATGTAAAACCATCGACATAGAAGTCCCAGCCAGCTCAGAGATTGTGATCGAGGGTTATATTGATTTAACCGAAGGACTTGTTACTGAGGGTCCTTTTGGTGATCACACCGGGTTCTATTCTCTTGCTGATAAATATCCGAAGTTTCATGTGACAGCCTTGACTCACCGCCATAACCCAATCTATGCCACAACTATAGTTGGTATTCCGCCTCAAGAAGACTGTTATATGGGTAAAGCGACTGAGAGAATCTTTCTTCCTTTATTACAATTAATTTGTCCAGAAGTGCTTGATATGGATTTGCCTTGGGAAGGGGTCTTTCATAATTGTGCTTTAATTAAAATCGACAAAAAATACGCCGGGCACGCTTATAAAGTTATGAATAGTATTTGGGGCATAGGACAGCTTGCTTGGACTAAGGTAATCATAGTCTATGACAAGGATGTAGATATACATGACTATCATCAAGCGGCCCTTTATGCGTTTGGTAACATTGATCCGCAGCGCGACATGATTTTTACTAAAGGACCTTTAGATATTTTAGATCACGCCTCGTCTATTATGGGCTATGGATCGAAGCTTGGTATAGATGCAACACGTAAATGGGCTGACGAAGGCTTTACTAGAGAGTGGCCTAGTTTGATTACTATGTCAGAAGATATCCAAGCCCAAGTGACTAAGCGCTGGAAGGAGTTTTTCCCAGATGATTAGACTTATCAGAAGAGTTCGAGAACAAGGCTTGCGAATCCTGAACTACCAGAGTTTACTACCCGTAAATGAGGATGGTGAAGGATGAGCGTAACGCAGTTATCGGGCTTTTCTGGTGAGTCTAGAGCCCGTTTATTAATTGGGCTTGGCAATCCTGGTGCTAAGTATGATGCTACTCGCCATAATATTGGCTTCAGGATAGTTGCAGAATGGGCTAGCAAGTTTAATATAGAATTACAAGACGAGAAAAAATTTAAATCAAAAGTAGCTCAAACTAATTTTTCAATTCAAGCAACAAGGTTGGTAAAAGGTATCGAAGAAAAATCTAGTTATGATTTAAAATTAATAGTTGCTTTGCCGCAAACTTTTATGAATGAGTCGGGGACGGCGGTCCAGAAGTTGATGGCTTTTTACCGTATTAAGCCAGAACATATATTAGTGGTGCATGATGATGTCTCGCTAGAGACTGGCGATCTGCGAGTGTCTTTTGATCGAGGTGCCGGCGGTCAGCATGGAGTAGAGGATATTATTGAGAAGCTCAACAACAAAGCTTTTTGGCGATTGCGTTTTGGGGTTGGACCTGATCCTGGTGGTGATAGTCGCGGTGATTATGTCTTAGAGAAATTCCCGAAGGCTCAAGCGGAGCTCCTCGGTAATTCTGTAAAAGCCTCATTAATACTAATAGATAAGTTTTTGGTCGGTGGAGATGCTCAGCAGCTTAAGTCTGTTCTTGTTAATCTTGCATGAGAACAGAGTCTTCTTTACTAGCACGCTATCAAGCAGCACTGGAAGCCAAAACAAGCATTTGTTGTAATAGAGGCTGTGAGACTTGTTTGGCGGGGCGCTTGCGTAGGCAAGCTACTACTGCTGATGAAGAATTATTTTCTAAAGCTTTGCATGAAGATACAGCGCGCAAGCTTTTAATGCGAGAAGCTTCTTTACCTAAACCAGCCTAATTATTTTACTAAGTATCAAAATAGATTTAGAATCTATTTTATGGCTATAATTTTTGTTATTCTATTGCCGTTGCTAACGATTGTGTTCTTACCGTTGAAGACAAGGCATAGAAAGACCTTTTACGCATCAGTGTCGAGTTTAAGTCTGATCAATATCTGGACACTTATTACTCTACCGATACATTTTCAAAAAATTAATCTTGGCTTTAATTTAGTGTTTTTGGTTGATCGCTATTCATGGTTTTTTGCAGTCTTAGTAAATATTTGTTGGTTACTTACTATTATTTACAGCTATTCTTTTGTGAAATATGGTTTTCAACGCCATGTCAAGCAATTTCATTGTTATTTGAGTATTGTGCTTACAACTGTCTTAGCAACAGTGTTTTCTGGTAATTTGGGAACATTGTTTGTATTCTATGTTTTGAATATACCAATGATTTATCCATTGATTACTTTGCGTCATATAGAGAAGGCTTACGAGGCTGGTAGCTACTATCTGAAGATGACTTTATTGCCAGCCTTTTTTATTTTATTGCCAGCGATCTTGATGATTTATAAAATAGAAGGACATTTTGATTTTGGTGATAAGTTGCCTAATGCTTGGATTGATAAGCCATATTTAGCTTCCATATTATTAATCATGTTTATTATTGGCATGTCCAAAAACTCAGTTATGCCTTTTCATACATGGCTACCTAAAACAATGCTAGCTCCAGCCCCAGTTAGCGCTCTTATACATTCTGTCGCGGCGGTGCAGACAGGCTCTATTGCGCTTATTAAAATCGCGGTCTATGTTTATGGATTAGATTTTTTACGTGAGCTCACTAGGCACTTTTTTCAAGCAGGTTGCTTGACTTATCTTTGTGGTATTACTGCTATTTATGCAGCTTGCAAGGCTCTCCAATCGAATGATATAAAAGTCAGATTCTCGTATTCAACAATAAGCCAGTTGTCTTATATTATTACTGCGATTCTAATTTCGACTCCAGCTGCGATCTTGGGTGCAATGCTACATATTCTTACTCACTCTATCGCTAAACTCTGTTTATTTTTTATAGCAGGCTTCTATAATAGTGTTTACGGTACCGTTAACGCTGTTGAAGTTGCTAGGATAGCTCCTAGGACAAAACTAATAGTACTTTGCGTCGCTTTAAGTGGAGCCTCTATAGCGGGTTTCCCTTTTCTTGCTGGTTATTTAAGTAAGGATCTGATGCTACTTGAAGAATTGCATGCTGGCAACTATGCTGCGGCTTTATTCTTGCTAGCTGGTAGTATAATAAATGTTTTTTATATTTGGCCCCTTGTACGGGCTGGTTTTATGAATAAGCCGGATCCAACTATTGTCATTAAGCCCATACCGCGAGCTATGGCACTTGCCATAAGTCTTTGTATGGTACTGCTCGTATCTCTTTCTTTTTATACTTACTATATTGTCCGGGCTTTTGAGAGTTTCTAGATCATAAAACTTGTTGTATAGTTCAAAAACTTAAGCAGTAAAAATATCTTAGCGAGATTCTTGTGCCTTGCTTTATGGCTGCGATCTTTAAGTGTAGCCATGCCACTGCGAATCATAATGACATAGAAAATAATCATTAGCACAGAAACACAAATGTGAAAGAACAAGATGGGTTTGAGAGTGGTATTTAGTGCCGTATTAATCGCGTTGCGCTGAAACTCAATTGCTAAGAGCAATCCAATATCTAACACAAAAGCAGAGAGCATTAAGCTGATATGTGCCCTAGTTTGTTTCCTAGTTACTAGCCCAGCTATAATCAAGAGTACGACAGTAGTTGATAGGATTTTAAACATGGTTTAGACCAGCTTTAAGAGACTAGTTGCGTCTTCTGCTTTGTCAAATTCTTTTTGTCTTTTGTAAATAGCGATAAGATTGCGGATGCAACGTGAAATCATAAAGGCATCATCAATAGGTTCAATATATTCGTCTCGCCACAAAACACCTAGTTCTTGAGCTCTTAAAACACACTCTTCTTTGGTAACGGTGCGTCCACGGAAAAAGGCATCAAAATATTCGCCTTCAAATTCAACAATAAAATGTCCTGGAGTGCCAATGCCCTTAATCTCCAAATTCAATCTGCGAGCTATTAAGATATAAAGAGTTGAGAGCATAATTGGATTACCAGCTTTAGTGTCAATCACTGTATGCAGAAAATTATTATTGAGATCATAGTAATCAGCATGATTGCCAGTAAAACCTTCTTCTCTAAAAAGTACTTGGTTAATAGCTGCTATAGGAGTTTTCTTTTCGCGTTGGATTTTTTCTTGAACTCTAGCTGCGTATTGGTCTAATAAATTTTCGTAGTATTTTTTGTCGAAACCAGGATTGCGTAATCTCGATAGTAAAAATAAGCCAGTTTCAAGATCTGGAGCACGCTTCCAGTCTTGAATTTGTTTCGTTAAGCTTAACCTACTCGTGTGATACCAATTGTCGATTAGATCTGGATTGTCAGATTCTTGAGCTAAGTTCTCGATCACAGTTAAACTGCTATCGTCTATTTTTGTGATTTGTTCCGCGATTAAATTTAATACCTGTTCTTCAGAGTCTTTTAATAAAGAGATTAATCCCTGGATTTCTTTGTCGCTTAGCTGTTTTTTGCAGTCCTGCATGCTTATTATATTCTACTATAATGCAGTCTTTTTAGTGTATCCTTATCTATATGAAAGAAAAATTTCAGGAGCTATTACAGTTTAGTTCTGGGGTTAAGAAATACTACTCCTTAGCCAAGGCTGAGCAGATTTATGGTGATTTATCACGATTACCCTTTAGTTTAAAAATCGTCCTTGAAGGAATGTTACGCAATTTAGATGGCAAAAAAATTCGTGAAGAGGATATTAGGAATCTTGTCGCTTATAATCCTCAAGCTCCTGGCGATGGTGAAGTGCCGTTCTCACCAGCACGTGTCGTCTTGCAGGATTTTACTGGTGTACCTTTGTTTGTTGACTTGGCTGCGATGCGCGACGCTGCTAAGCGTATTGGTCTGGATCCGTCTACTATTAATCCTTTAGTGCCACTTGATCTAGTAATAGACCATTCTATTCAAGTCGATTCTTTTGGTACTGCTGATTCTGCTGAAGTGAACGCTAAGCTTGAGTTTGAGCGTAATAATGAGAGATTCAAATTTCTCAAATGGGCTCAGCAAGCTTTTGATCAGACCCGCATAGTGCCGCCGGGTTTCGGTATTATTCACCAAGTTAATATGGAGTATCTTGCTAAGGTAGTGCTGGAGCGCGATGGCGAGCTGATGTTTGATACCCTAGTTGGTACTGATTCACATACTACTATGATTGACGGCTTAGGAGTTTTTGGTTTTGGAGTGGGCGGGCTTGAAGCAGAAGCTGCAATGTTAGGGCAACCTGTTACTATGCCAACACCTGAAGTAATTGGTATTAGGCTAGTAGGTTCCCTTGATATAACCGTTACAGCAACTGATCTTGCGCTCTATGTTACAGAATATCTTCGTAAGATTAATGTTATTGGCAAATTAGTAGAATTTTTTGGTGAAGGTTGTAAGAATCTGACTCTTGAAGAAAGAGCGACGGTTTCTAATATGTGTCCAGAATATGGTGCGACAGTGGGCATGTTCCCTGTTGACCAAGAGGTGCTTGCTTATTTACAGCGTACCGGTCGAATTCAGTCTGAGATTGAAGTCGTGGAGAAATATTTCAAGGCACAAGGACTCTGGGGTATAGAACGTGACGCAAAAACATTCACAAAAGTTTATGAGATTAATCTATCTGAAATTAAAGCTTCTATTGCTGGTCCACGTCGCCCGCAAGACAGGATTGATTTCTATGATCTTAAGGCGAGCTTTGCAAAAGCACTTAC
>CAZKFA010000010.1:30678-45341 GCA_964551925.1 uncultured Gammaproteobacteria bacterium | reverse complement strand
GCTAATCTATTAGAACCTTTAGCTAAGCTTGGTTTTGATATAGTTGGTTATGGCTGCACTACTTGTATTGGTAATTCTGGTCCTCTTTCTGACGAAGCGCAAGAGCTTGTCAAAGCTAATCCTACTAAGGTTTTTGCTAGTGTGCTTTCTGGCAATCGTAATTTTGATGGTAGGATCCATCCACAGATCAAAGCTAATTTTTTGATGTCACCACCACTAGTTGTCACGATGGCTTTGGTTGGTAATATGAACTTTGATCCAGCAAATGATCTGATTCAAGGCAAGGTGAAGCTTAAAGACATACTGCCGACTAAAGAAGAAATCAAAGCGGTGATCGCTAAAACAATTAGCCCAGAGATTTATAACAATATCTATGCTCAGGTTTCTAGTGGCACTGCTCTTTGGAATAGTATTGATGCTGGTACTGGTGATCTTTATCAGTGGGATGCGACTAATACTTACATCCAAAATCCACCATACTTTGATGGATTTGATTTGAAGCTTGATGAGATCCAGTCTCTGACTGGCACTCACGCCTTGCTCAGTTTGGGGGATTCGATTACCACTGACCATATTTCTCCAGCGGGTAACATCGCTAAAGATTCTGATGCCGCTAAATATTTGATATCAGAAGGCGTTACCCCAGCAGATTTCAATAGCTATGGTTCAAGGCGTGGTAATGACCGGGTGATGACGCGCGGTACCTTTGCTAATATTCGTTTGAATAATTTATTGGTGCCTGGTAGCTCTGGTCCTCGTACTAAACATTTTCCTGATGCTACTGAGATGTCAGTTTTTGAAGCCTCGCTTAAATATAAAGCAGAAAAAATTTCTTGTGTTGTGTTTGCTGGCAAACTCTTTGGTAATGGTAGTTCTAGAGATTGGGCGGCAAAGGGACAGAAGTTGCTTGGTGTGGAAGCCGTTATTGCTGAATCCTTTGAGCGTATTCATAGGAGCAATTTGATTGGTATGGGAATATTGCCAATCGAAGTTAAATCTAAAGTGCTTGCTGAATATAACCTTGATGGCTCTGAAGCTTTTTCGATAGAGCTTGATGGTAATATCAAACCAAATCAAGCGATCAATATCAAGGCGACGGATAAATCTGGTAAGCAGGTAATTATGCCAGCAAAAATTCTTTTGCAAACGCCCATTGAAATAGAATACTACCGGCATGGTGGTATCTTGCAATATACTTTGCGTCAGCTCGCCAAGGAGGCGAAGACAGTTGCAGCTTAGAAGGCTAACCCTGATATTATTGTTAATGTTTGCCTGGGCTACCCCTAATTTGGCTCGTGATACTGCTGAACAAAAAGAAGCCAAAAGGCTTGAAAAAGAAGCCAAAGTCGCCCAAAAAGAACAGCAAAAACGCACCAAAAGGCTAGCTAAGCAGAATTTAACCAAGCAAAAGAGTGAAAATTCAGCTCAAACTGGGAATAATGTAGATAGGAGCTCGAATGAAAGTTCAGCTTCGCCACTGGAGGGATACAATGAGTCGAACACTATCAGGCTTGAAGAAAATTTTCAAGCAGATCAAAAAAACGAAACCAGACCTAAGTCTCAAACTGAGCTTGAAAAAGCGCGGCAAGAACTTAAAGAAAACGAACAAAAAGCCCTAGAGTTTATTTTTCCTAGCATTGACGATTCTTCTGATTTGTCACGAGAGGAATTTTTTAGTCAAACAGAAAAAGAACAATTGCTAGAACTTTGGCGCGCCACTTTGGCACGTAATCGCACTATTCAATTTATTATTAAAGCACTTTCAACCAATCCTAATTCTGTTGAGAAAAATAACGCGGTTTTACAAGGCTTATCCCAAGCGCTTTTCGTGCCCTTCTATGCAGTCTCTGCGATCGCAAATAATTCTTTGATTAGTGGAGGCTCTATGGTTGGAGCAAGAGTGATTGGTGATGTCGTTGAGAATGTCGGTGATAAGAGAAATCAAACTCAACAAGTTACTAAGACTGATTTGATAGTGCTTTTTATGTTAGTTGATGAAGTGGCGCAGCGTTTACGTGAATCTTATTACAGTTATAAAGATGCCAAGATTCAAAAAGAGCTACTCCGTTATGAGATGGCCCCAGCGCGTATTGATGCTGCTGAAGCCTTAAACAAAAATGAAGGCAGCTCGGTTTTCTTTACCCGTATGGTTTTGCGGGACCTAGAAAGGCGTTTAAGGCAGGTTAATCTTACTTATCTTAGTAATAGGCGCACTTTGGTTGAGTTGGCTGGTGAAGAACCTGTCAAATCCGTTGATCTATTGATAGATCTTGAGGTTGAGGAGATAATGAGTGACGTTGCGCAGATATGATACAATCAGTATCTATTATGGCTCAAAATTGCGGACATTCTTTACTTAGCGAGATGATTGATCATGCTCCAAATATTTATGAAATGACTAGAGACTTAGCTCGCGTTGCAAAGCAAATCAAGCACGATACTAAAGAAGATATCGATGCCCCTAAGCCTGTATTAGAGGCTATTCGTAGAGTTTACGACGTAACTGTTGGCTAATAATTACCCACATTCTCATGTTCAAACCTGCTCTCAGACTGGCTTACCTTTGTGCCGCAGAGCTTTTAATATTAATTTAGCGTTGGGCTATACAGAGGAATTTTATGCCCTTAAAGTTCTAGCTAAGATGCATAATAAGTCGATTGAGCAAATGTTTGAATTCGCGTATGATTATATAGAGGCCCGTGATTGTTTCAAAAAAGAATGGGCCAAAATGCAATCAGCAGTAGAATGCCCATTAGCAGAGGATTGTGCGATTAAACAATGTTTTCCCAATGAATAATATTTTTACTATTGCAGAAACTCCTCATCTTGTCGCTAAGCTTAAGGGACAGGTGGTGGTCGCTACCAATGGTTGCTTCGATATTCTCCATGTTGGGCATTTGCGTTACCTAGAATCATCCAAAAAGCTTGGAGATATTCTAGTAGTCGGACTAAACTCTGATAGCAGTGTGCGTTTGCTTAAAGGCTCTAATAGACCAATTAACTCAGAGCAAGACCGAGCCGCTTTGCTAGCAGCCTTGAAGCCTGTTGACTATGTTGTGATTTTTGATGATAAAGATGCTTGTAAGTTTTTGCAAGCAGTGCAGCCGAATATTTATACTAAAGGTGCTGATTACGCTAATACTACTAAGTGGTCTGAATATCAACTGGCTAAAGATCTAGGCATTAAAATAGAATTAATAGACTTAGTCCCAGATAAATCTACGACTAAGATTGTTGAGAAGCTAGGATAGTTAGAAAAGAACTCTACTGTTAGAATAGTTCTTAGTGCGTAGCCTAATCGCTATTGTATTTATTATATTGCTGAATTGTAGTTTGCCTGCTAATGCTACTTTGCCTATGAGCGCGACTATTGATGAGACCGAAGTGAGCTTGGGTGATGTGGTCTCTGTGCAGATTAATGTTACGGACCCTAATTTAAAGGATTTGGATTTTCCTCGCGAGAATGCTGATTATCAAGTTGTAGCTAATTCTACTAGTACTAGTTTAGAAATAGTCAATGGCGTTAAGAGCCAAAGCCGAGTCTATACTTTTATTATTCGACCAAAGCATGTCGGGGCTGTAACTTTGCCTGCTATTGTTATGAGAAATGGCACGCAGGTTGTTAAAGCGGGTCCTATTGATATCAAGGTCAATCCAGCAAAGGCTTCTACCCAAAAAACCTTAAATACAATTGGTAATTCTATACGTGCTGATATGGCTGCTGATAGTAAAGTTTTTGCGATAGCAACAATTAATAATTCTAGTCCTTATGTCAATGAGCAGCTGCGTTTGCGCCTTAAGGTTTATCATCGTGGCAATCTTAAGAGCATGGGAGTGCCGCCGCCTAAGTTAGATAATTTTGTTTTTCATAGTAATCAAGAAGCGATTAATTATCAAGAGACTTATAACAACAAACAATATTTTGTTTATGAAGTTAATTATGAGATATTCCCTCTGAAAGCTGGTCTAGCAACGATCCCTAGCTTTGATATCGATGCTATTATTCTTGATTCGGCGGAATCTCGTCAGGCTAATAGTTTTGATCCCTTGAATCTTTTCTCCACCATGCTAGTTGAGAAAGCTATTAAGATTAGCACCGATAAAATTACTTTATCGGTACAGTCTTTGCCAGGAGGTGCGCCTAAAGGCTTCACTGGCTATGTTGGTGAATTAGCTGTTAATAATTCTACTAGTGCTACTAGTGTTGCTTCTAGTGATGCTTTAACTATTACTAGTAAATTCTTTGGCAATGGTAATGTGGATGTGCTCAATTACGCTCGTATAAAGGATTCTGCTCAATATACGGTTTTTCAGGATAAGGAAACAGTCAAGAAGCAAGTTAATAAGGGGATATTATTTTTTGAATCTGGGGTTAAAGTAGCGGTGATGCCGGCAAAACATTCTGGTAAGATGATCGTAGAGACTCTGCCTGTTATAAGTTTTAATCCTAAGACCAAAAAATATGAAGAGCACGGAAAAGAATCTTTTGAAATTATAGTGACACCAGGCACTAACACTAATGCTGACCCATTGAAACCAAGTCCTAGTGTGAATAATTTAGAAACATTAGATTATTCATCTGAGCAAATAATATCGTATAAGCCGTTTTGCCTCAAAGAAAATTATTTGCTGTGGATAATATTTCTTCTAAATATATTATTTTTTGGTGTCAAGTTTATTAGTCGTATAAAGTTTGCAACTAATAATAAAACAGGGTTTGCTTATTATGCTACGGCAATAAAGAAAGCAGATTCTATTGCCTCTATTGCCATTTTGGTTAAAGAATATATAAACCAGTCAGGAATTGTTGTTGACGCTGGTTTTGATACGAAACTAAAAGGTTTTTTTGCTGAGACTGATAAATTTATTTATGGTATTAAGCAAGATTCGTCCGCTGAGAATCTAGAACGGATTCGTAATCAGGCGATGGAATTTTTAGTAAAGATCAAGAAAGGAGCAAAGCGTGGATCAAAGTAAATTAGCTAATGCTCGTGAGTATTTTCTGCAGGGTGATTATGAACTTTCTGCTAGTTTATATGGACAATTATTGCAAGACAATCCAGGCAACCCTTATTTAGAGATTAACGCAGCCAATGCCTTTTATAAATTTAAGCAATATGGCAAGGCTATTACGCAGTTCTATAAAGCAAAAAAAAATATCCCACGCGATAAAATTCTTAATGAGAATCTGACTATAGTTTCTAGTGAGCTTCAGTTAGAGCAGCCTTATTTATTCTCTTATCAATTTTTGAATTTTGGTGAGAGCTTGCTTTTGTTGTTGGTGATTAATTTATTGTTCTTAGTTAAAGCAAGATTCCATCCTTGGCTAAAAGCCTTTATTAATGTAGCTTTTGCCGTAGCTATAATTCTAGCTGTCTATATTGGTGTTGAACAAAATCTCAAAAAACATGCGGTTGTTACCAGTGTCTCAACCTTGGTTTATTCTGGTGATAACGAGTCTTATACAGAGATGTTTGAATTATTAGATGGACAAATAATAGAGATTGTTAGAGAAGAAGATCAGTGGTCTCAGATACAACACAAGAAAAATTTAGGCTGGATTAAGAGGGAGGCTTATGAGCGAATTTGATCAATCGGTCTTAAAGTTTCCAAGTCAATTTCTTTGGGGGACGGCTACGGCTGCTTTCCAAATCGAAGGACATCCAGAGGAGTATCTTGCTAAGCTTTCTGATTGGGCTTGCTGGCTTGATAGTGGTAAGGTCTCAGAGCCGACTGGACAAGGTAGAGCTGTCGAGCATTATCAGCATTTGCTTGAAGATGTCGCGTTAATCAGGGGATTGAATAATAACGCGTATCGTTTCTCTTTTAATTGGGCACGTTTACATAGAGGACCAGGGGAGTTTGATTTTAATACTGTTAAATTTTACCAATCCTTGTTAAATGAATTTAAAGCCAAACCAAATCGGGTTGAGCCTTTTGCGACCATAGTGCATTTTGTTTTACCACAATGGCTTGCTAAAGAAGGCGGTTGGACTAATCCCGCCACAGCTAGAGAGTTTGGAAATTTTACTAAGTTTCTTGTTGAGCAATTTGGTAGTGATATTAAATTTTGGATTACTCATAATGAACCTAATATACTGTTGAATTTTGGCTACGAGTCTGGGATCTGGCCCCCTGGCTATACCAATGATTGGAAGCAATATCTGGAAGCCTATCAGGGGATGCTTTTGGGGCATCAGCTTGCTTATAAAGCGATCAAAAATCACAATCCAAATGCTCAAGTTGGATTAGCGCAGAATTTTTATTGCTTTGAAGCGCAAGAAGAAATTGATAGAGTACCAAATATTATTCGTAATCAATTGCATAATTTTAGTTTTGTGGAAGCTTGTCTTGAGCTTGGTGCTCTTGATTTTCTTGGGGTGAATTATTACACAAGATTCAGTTATAGACTCAATCCTAGGGCTAAGGACCCGCATAATAACACTAGTGATTCTACGATTTGGGGTGAGCTTAATAAGCCATCAGGCAGGGTTAATAGTTTAGGCTGGGAGCTTTATCCAGAAGGTTTGTATAAAGTACTTACTGACACTAAGTTACAGCGCATCCTTAATGGTCTGCCAGTTTATATTACCGAGAACGGCTATTGCAATGTCGAAAACGAGTCTCAGGACATTGATGATGACTATAGAATAAAATTTATTCAAGAGCATCTAGTAGCTGTACATAGAGCCATTCAAGCAGGGATTGATGTTCGCGGCTATTTTTATTGGAGCCTGTTAGATAATTTTGAATGGGCTTTAGGAATGAAGCCTAGATTTGGCTTGGTACATGTTAATCATGAGAGTTATATTAGGCAACCTAAGAAAAGTTATGATTATTATGCTCAAGTGGCTAAGTTTAATGGGTTGCCACCGCATCTTTTTAAAACCCCTTGAAAATCTGATAAACCAAAACAACCCGTGATACAATTAAGGCGTGGAGTTGAAGATAATAGCGCGTCCGTCGATAGAACAGCCTTTGGCGGTGGTTTCTTTATCTGGCCAGGCCGATGCATCTAACTCTACTTTTGAACTTAGGCGAGCTAAGTCTGCAAGTCTAGCTAAACCCATTCCAAAATCCTTAAGTGAAGATCAAATTAGAGAAGCAGCTAGAAAATTTTACGAGATTTATGGTCGACTCCCTAATACTGCTACTAAGGAAGCGGTACCTAATATGCCATATGAAACTTGGAGTGGAATTAATCAAGCTGGCAGTCATGGTTATAGAGGACTAACTCAAGGTCGACCTCTCAGAGAAATTCTTAAACCTTTGAGGCTAGAATTACAAGTGGAACCGGCTCGTGGTGATAAGAAAGATCTGAGCGAAGATCAAATTAGAGAAGCAGCAAGAAAATTTTACGAGATTCATAGTCGACTACCGACTACTCGTACTGAGGAAGTGGTACCAGATATGCCATATGAAACTTGGAGCATAATTAATGATGCCTGTCGTCATGCTAATAGAGGCTTAACTAGAATAACCACGTTGGCTCAGGTCCTTCAGCCTTTAAGAAATGAATTAAAACTCGGCCCTAATCAGAATGACAAAAAAGATCTGAGTGAAGATCAAATCATCTCAGCAGCTAGAGAGTTTTATAGGATTCATCATAAAATACCCACCGAATATACAAATGAAGCAGTACCAGGTCTGCCACACGAGACTTGGACCGGAATTAATTCAGTTGGTCGTGATGGTTATAGAGGACTAACTAAAGGTCGACCTCTTAGAGAAATTCTTAAACCTTTAAGGAAAGAATTAGGACTTGGTCCTGGTCAGGGTGAGAAGGATGATCTAAGTGAAGATCAAATTAGAGAAGCTGCTAGAAAGTTTTACAAGCTTCATGATCGATTACCTACTTGCCACGATACAGATGAAGCAGTACCAGAGATGCCGCATGAAACATGGGCTGGGATTAATCAAGCTGGCAGTGCTGGTTACAGAGGACTAACTAAAGGTCGACCTCTTAGAGAAATTCTTAAACCTTTAAGGAAAGAATTAGGACTTGGACTTGGTCGGGGTGATAAGGAGTATCTAAGTGAAGATCAAATTAGAGAAGCTGCTAGAAAATTTTATGAGTTTTATGGACGATTACCAACGGCTGCTACTAAAGAAGCACCATTAGATATTTTAGGTACAACCTGGGATCAGATTAATGCTGCTGCTCGGTATGGTAATCGTGGATTAACTAAAGGGGGGTCGCTCTCTGTAATACTCGCTCCTTTAAGAGACCAATTAAATAGTTATATAGGCAGTATTCGATTACCTGGGGAATTTAATCAGATCAAAAAAATGGCTTCGGGGTCTTCTAGAAATCTACGCGAGCTAAGTTCATCATTTCAAATTTCTCAGCTGAGTAAATTCGCTAAGGGAGAGGCTTTTGAGCAGATAGCTGGAATTATGCTCGCTTCGATTTATCCTGATGAATTAATCATCCCACAATATTGCCTGCAAGTTAACGAAGGTAATGGCTATTACGGTCTTAGAGCAGATTATAAGGTTGGATCTCATATCTATGAAATCAAATGGGGAGGAGCGACTGACAACATACTAGAAACCGATGCTAAGCATAGAGCTGCCTTGGCTGCTACGGAAACTTATCATTTATTACTCTTGAATCCAAATGTAGACATCAAAGTCCCTCATTCGTTATTTGAGCAAGTTGTAAGCGGTTCATCACTTAGAGAGGATCTTTTGGCTTTGGTTACTTTAGTTAAAGATCTTGCGGAATCAGGAGCAACCGAGGATTTAAGAACTTTGCGTGATTATTTTTATGGATTAGTTATGAGTGCCAATAAATATCAAGGTCAAAAGAGACTAAAGTTAATCCAGGAAAGACTTAGAGAATTTAATTCTCAAGCAGATAAAATTAAATACGCATCTCAGAATTGTACTGCTTTATATAGCCCCCTTGAAGCACACTTCTATTTTAGAGGAGATTTATATAGAGCTTTGATTACACCAAAGGCTCTTTGTGAAGATGATCCTGGTCAATATAGTAGAGTTTATAAATTTGATCAACTACGTTTCATTAATGAAATTGATAGAAATATTGCCGTCATGAGCGAACTGGGTAATTTTGATGGTCACTTCCATAGAGCGGAGGATTTCTTGGGGTTTGATGAGGATGATAATTTTATGGAGCCTATCTTCTGTTTGCCAGATGGTAGAACAGTATGCTCTAGAGCAAGTCAGGAAGAAGCTGATATTGTAATAGACAATTTGGATGATCTGAGAAGAATATTCAATATTAGTGATGAAGATTTTAGCTTTGGGCAGAAATATATAGAAGCTGAGGGTTAATTTATTTCAAATTAAGTGATCCTATAGTACTGCTATAGGGTTGCGACTTGCCCCCATAGAGCAAGCCGTGATATTATCTGAACTATGAAGCCTCTTGCCTCTATATCTGAAGTAGCACGAACCTTGCAGCAAGGAGCAACGGCCGCTACTGCTTTACTAAAAAAATCAATAGTCGCTAATTCTCCAATTGGTCAGGTCTTAGCTGCTATTGATGCTCCGAGCCTTGATCAAAAAAGATATAGGACTAAACCAGATAGAGAAGATCCTAGAGCAGAGCAGAATGAAGTTATAGGGTGGCAGTTAACAATTAGTGAAATACAAGCGGATATTAATCACTATATTGCAACTTTAAGGACTACTGCTGATACGCCTAGTGCCTATGTTCAATCAAGACTCGAAGCCTTGGATCACAGTATTAATGTTAATTGGCAAGAGAACCGCTCTGATGATGAACTGAGAGCACAAAATGATTTTATTAGAGAAGAACTTAAAACTGTTGTTAAGCGTTTTCGTGAACTTGGATCTGGCAAGGAGCATAATCAAGAGCGGGCCGAACTAAATCTTAGAGCAATTAATGCTTATAAGTATCTAATGAAGTCACAGATTCGCCTTGCTAAATTAAATGTTACAAAGTCTAGTAATCGTATTTTTAGCTCTATGACAGCCTTGCGGTGCCTTGATAATGCTAGTAAGGTTGGCGATCTCTTAATTAGGGAGCTTAATTGGCGCAAAAATAGAGTAGATGCTACTAGCAAGATTAGAGAAATAGCAACAATAGATTTTCTTGGACAAACTATTTGGAACACCAGTCTAGCTAATCTTGATATTTCTGTAACAGGAGGAGTTACAACAATTCGTCAGCAAGTTTGGATTAAACCTTATGCTAGATTGGCTGCGATTAATAGAGATTTCAAGCAAGGTAAACTAGAAGATGCCAGAGAAAAATTACAAGAATTAATTCCGCTCTATCCCTTGGGGACTGAGGTTGGCGGACCCTTAGAAGCTCTGGACTTGTATATTGCCTCTCGTGCCAAGTCGCCTGAGCCTGCAGAAATAGAGGAGTTTACAAGGCAAGTGACAGCAATCCAAGCCATGATTCCAGAGAGGCGTAGCTTCCCGATCCATAAAGATATCCATTTTGCCAAAGATGCTCAGGCGGGCTTGCGCAGTAGAGTTCATGTACTTGAAGGTAATTACGAAGATTACGTTACTATTGCAAAAACATCAGCTCATCTAGAAGATTTGGTTCTATTACTTGAGATGGCAGCGGGAAGAGGATCATTGTCTAAGGTAAACAAAACCATGCTTACAGAGGAGCTCGCTATGTTACTTGACTGGACAAGGGCTGGCAATGTATACCCTAAACAGTTTGCCGCTAAATATCTGAATGGAATAATAGCTATTGTTGAACTTGGCTATCAGGCGCAGAAAGAAGATTCAGTTGAAGCAGCTAAACAATATCAAATTGCTGCTAAACAACTACTTGATGCAACTACAGCTTTGAAAGCAAGGCTGCAAGATATCTCTAGGATCTCAGCAGGCACTAAGCGTAAACTAAATGCTTTATATGAAGATATTAGGGATGTTGATCTACAAGGCAGAGCAGGTTCTATCAGTGAAATGTTTGCGCAATCCAAGTATAAGGAAGCTTTAGAGCAAGTGGTTGCGATGCAAGCTCTTATTCCAAGACAGGACTTAGCGCCTGGTTATAAGCGAGTTCTAAAGACTCTAACTGAGTTAAAAGCTGGTTTGGAGAATCCAACAAAGATAGCACCAGAGTATATTCGATATCTGACGGATTTAATTACTTTAGATATAGAAAAGAAAAATCAACTGCGATTAGTTGTTGTTGATTTTGATGCCGCCGTACCACAAAAGAAATATGTTTTTCCTAATCAGGGCATCTCTGAAAAGGGCTTGGCGTCTTGGTTGCGTAAGACTTTTTTGGCTGCTGGGCATGGTTGGAAACCAGCACAACAATTAGAGACACGGTCTCTTAAAGATGATCCTTCTCGAATGTTTTTGGTTTGTAATCAGAGACCCACTAAGATTGTTATGCCTCAAAATAGAATTATTATTCCAGATTAAACCAACTTTACTATACAGTGTACAGTAAGCTAAGGTAGAGTATAACCCCAGGGACAATCGTGGCAGCCAGTCATACAGCAACCAGACATATTAGCTAGTGGTAAGTCGTCATCACAGCGATGTTTAGCGGAGTTAGCTTTTGGTTTATCACTAATATGAGGCGCTCTGAAATGCGCGCGCTCTTTGAAAAAATCATCTAATTCTTGTTCAAATTGGTTTGAAAGATCAGCTTGAGTATTTTTTTTATCAGCTTCTTTACTCATATCAAAGACTTTGGCTAGCGAGTTCCTCTAGTTTCATGCGCTGGTCATAGCTGACACAAGCATTAAATAAGTTACCCATATCCCCTTCTATAATTTTACGCAAAGAGAAATTCTCGTTAATTCTATGATCAGTTACTCTATCATCTTTATAATTATAGGTTCTGATTTTTTCTTCTCTACCGCCGGTGCCGACTTGGTTTTTGCGAGCTGCTCTCTGTTCATCTTCAGCTTTCTGTCTACCAAGCTCATATAGTTTGGCTTTGAGCATTTTAAAAGCCTTCTCTCTGTTTTGTAATTGAGAGCGCTCTTCTCTACACTGTACGACTAAGCCAGTTGGTTTATGTTCCAGTCTGACAGCGGTTTCTACCTTGTTGACGTTTTGTCCGCCGGCGCCACCAGCTCTACAGGTTGTCAGTACGACATCTTCTGGTTTGATTTCTATTTCTACGTCATCAACTTCACAAAGCACAGCAACTGTAACAGTACTTGTGTGTACTCTGCCTTGAGACTCTGTTGCTGGAACTCTTTGTACCCTATGCACACCAGACTCATACTTTAATTTACTATAAACTTCTTCACCAGCTATTTCAAAAACAATCTCTTTGAAACCACCATGCTCTGAATCATTGCAGTCAATTAGTTTGTATTGCCAGCCCACTTGATCACAGTATTTAAGATACATCCGGTATAGATCACCAACAAAAATTGCAGCCTCGTCTCCACCAGCTCCTGCTCTAATCTCTATGATGATGTCCTTGTCATCATTTGGGTCTTTTGGTAATAGCAGTAATTTAAGCTCCTCTGATAATTTTGGAAGAATATCTGTAACTTCATTGATCTCTGCTTGAGCCATCTCTTTGATCTCTGGATCAGTTTCGGTTTTGAGAATTTCTTTAGCCTCAAGTTCTTGCTTGATAAATTTTTTGTAGCTATTAAATTTCTCTACAGTTCTTTCTAATTTTTTGAGATTACGGGTTAGAGTTTTGAACTCATTTTGATTTTGGAAAATTTGCGGATCGGCGAGTTTTTTTTGTAGGGCCAGATAACTCTGCTCCACTTCCTCGAGTTTGTCATATAAAGTCTTACTAATCACGCAAATATCATTATAGGTCTAATTTGATGCGGATGTCCTTAAATGTCTTAACAAGCTATAATGTAAGCTAAGGAGCTAATAATTGAGCAGTACTAAAGAGAGTTTTAACAAAGTTAAATATAATGATACCTTGTCACCTCATAGTATTGAGGCCGAGCAGGCGGTATTGGGCGCGGTTTTATTAGACTCAGAGGCTTTTTATCGTATTCTAGAACATGTCGATGCGCCGGATTTCTTTTATAAAAAAAGCCACCAGTTAATTTTTGAAACTTTTATTAAACTAAACGCGAAAAGCGAGAACATCGATTTATTAACAGCATCTCAAGATCTCAAGGATCAAGGCGTGCTTGATGAAATTGGTGGCAGAACTTATTTATCAACACTCGCTGATCACGCTCCTGTTGCGGCGAATGCTGTGCATTATGCCAAAATCATCAAAGAGAAATCTTTATTGCGTAATATGATTCACGCGGGTAATCAAATCGTCGATCTTGGTTATCAATCAGATCAAGATCTTAATAGTTTGGTGGATAAAGCGGAACAGTTAATTTTTGCACTTTCTCAAACCAAATCCAAAGATCATTTGATACATATTGGTGATCTAGTTCAGCGTAGCTGGAATATATTAGAAGAGAGAGAAGCCAATAAGGGACAGCTTTCGGGGGTTGATAGTGGTTATTATGGGCTTAATGCTTTAACCTCAGGTCTGCAAAAAAGTGATCTGATAATTTTGGCAGCTAGACCTGCGATGGGTAAGACGTCGCTGGCTCTTAATATTGCTGAGAACGTTGCGATGGCAAATAAAACACCAGTAGCAATATTCAGTCTTGAGATGTCTAAAGAACAATTAGTGCAGCGTTTGCTTTGTTCAAGAGCAGAAGTAGATAGCTCTAGAGTGAGATCAGGGCATCTACAGCAAGATGATTGGACTCGCTTAGGGCTTGCGATGAGTGATCTTGGTGAAGCACCAATTTTTATAGATGATTCTGCTGGAGTTACAGTCATGGAGCTTCGCGGCAAATGCCGTCGTTTACAAGCACAATGCTCTGGCAAATTAGGATTAGTAGTAGTCGACTATTTACAATTACTTGATGGTGGCAAAACAAACGACACCCGTATCAATCAAATTTCAGAAATTTCTCGAGGTTTGAAATTGTTAGCGCGTGAATTAGGCGTACCAGTTCTTGCTCTATCTCAGTTATCAAGAGCGGTTGAATCTCGCCAGGACAAAAGACCAATGCTTTCTGACTTAAGAGAAAGCGGTTCTATTGAGCAGGATTCAGATATCGTTATGTTTATTTATCGTGATGATTACTATAACCCCGAGACCACAGAGAAGCCTGGAGTCGCTGAGCTGATTATAGCCAAGCAAAGATCAGGCCCTGTTGGAGTTGTAGAGCTATTGTTTCAATCAAATATTACTAAGTTCAAAAATCAGATATAGAGACGCCAGCTTAGTAACGTGGACGTGCTGTTCTTGGTTTGCTTTCTCTAGCAAAATCGATTCTCAAATTTCTACCTTTGAAGTCTTGCCCATTTAATGCTTCTTTCGCATTGTTGGCATCGTCATCAGAACCAAAAGTTACAAAACCGAAACCTTTGCCTTCGATAACGCGACATTCAGTAACATTCCACTCACTTAATAATTCTTCTAGTTCTTGAGTAGTGACAGAGTAGCTTAGGTTACCGAAGTAGAGTTTGTTATTTTTTTCAGACATTATTTTCTCCTTTACGGGATAAACCGGATAACAACTCAGATTTATCCACTGCAAATATTATAATGGATTAAGCGAAAAATGCAATTTCAGGGTTATAATTTAAAAGATTGCAAGTTAAATTTAAGCGAATTTTATTAAAACTAAGTGGCGAAGCCCTGATGGGGGATGCCGGTTCTGGTGTAGCACCAGAAGTGGTAGATA
>CAZKFA010000010.1:1295-30578 GCA_964551925.1 uncultured Gammaproteobacteria bacterium | reverse complement strand
GGCGAAGCCCTGATGGGGGATGCCGGTTCTGGTGTAGCACCAGAAGTGGTAGATAGGATTGCTGATGAAATCGCTTTGGCTCAAGCCCTTGGGGTTCAAGTTTGTGTAGTTGTCGGTGGTGGTAATATTTTCCGCGGCTTGCAGAAATCTACTGAACTGGGCATGGATAGAGCAGCTGCTGATTATGTTGGTATGCTCGCTACTATTATGAACGCCCTAATTTTACAAGGAGTTCTTGAGAAACGAGGGATAGCCACAAGGGTACAGACTGCAATCACTATGAACTCTGTCGCTGAACCTTATATTAGACGTCGTGCTCAAAGACATCTTGCTAAGGGGCGTGTTGTGATTTTTGGTGGCGGAACTGGTAATCCATTTTTCACTACTGATACAGCAGCTGCGCTTAGAGCTTCTGAGATGGATTGCGATCTTATGATGATGGCTAAGAATGGCGTTGACGGGGTCTATGATGATGATCCTAAGAAAAATAATCAAGCCAAAAAATACGATAGCCTTGGTTATCAAGAATTGATCAGCAAGAATTTACAAGTTATTGATACTGCTGCGATTGCGCTTTGCCGTGATAAACAAATTCCAATAGCAGTATTTGATTTCGCTAGACCTGGCGCTGTTCGAGACATAGTCTCTGGCTTGGATGTCGGGACCTTGGTTGGTTAGTTACCTCTCTGGGTGAGCTTCTTGTAAGGATACTATCTCTTTAATTCTTTCGGGCACTTGTTTGTCAAGGAACTGTTCATAGAAATTATTATGGTGGGTAACTTTTTTCCAAGCAGTTTCTATTATGTCTCTTGCTTGATCTTCAAAGGCACTAAAAAAATCAGCTAGATTCCGCAGTATGATTTTATAATTTTCTGCTCTGTGGTGATCACGTTCTATAGCTAAAGAGTCTTTTAACTCTAGGCCATTTTTCAATAAAGCGAGATCATTAAACCAACCCAACAAAACCTCTAATGCTGCTTGAAAGGCAGAGCGATCTAATTTTGAGGATATCTCGGCGACTAAATTTTTTCTATTGGCTTCGAGCTCATGGTTTTGTTCGCCTTCGCGACCAAGAGCAAGAATACATTGATCCAATCTATCAACGATAGGGCCATCTAGTTGATCAGCGATATTATTTTGTAATTGAGCTCTAAAGCCTCTAAGTGCAGTTGTGTTTTGTAAAAAAGTCCCAATTGTAGCAGCCATAAGCCTCATCTTATCTTACCTGAGTTATAATTGCAAGGGTTTGATGATAAAAAAACTTACCATAGGCAGTCGAGCTAGTAAATTAGCCTTGATCCAAAGTTATTGGACACGAGATCGGCTCTTAGAGCACTACCCAGAATTAATTATTGAGATCGTTGAAATCAAAACCCAAGGAGATAAAGTGCTTGACACTGCTTTATCCAAGATTGGCGATAAGGGACTCTTTACTAAAGAGTTAGAGCAAGAATTATTAGCCGGTAATATTGACTTAGCTGTGCATAGTATGAAAGATTTGCCAACAGTTTTGCCTGAAGGTTTAGAGATCGCCGTAACTACTGAGCGCGAGGATTGTCGTGATGTCATTTGTTTTGCGCCGCATATTAGTTCTATGGATCAAGTGCAAATACTTGCTACATCTAGCTTGCGTCGTGTTGCCCAAATCAAAAACCTCTACCCGAATATTTCTTGTGTTGATATGCGCGGTAATTTACAAACTCGTTTTAATAAATTAGATGACCCAAATAATAAAATTGACGCTATGGTTTTGGCAGCTGCTGGAGTTAAGCGCCTTGGTTTAGAGAATCGGATTTCTCTAGAGCTCAATCCAGAGCAGTGTTTGCCGGCAGTGGGCCAGGGAGCGCTAGCTATAGAAATTTACTCTGGTAATGATACTCTAAGATCCTTTCTGCGTAAAGCTTTGAACGATAAAGTTGTAGAGCTGATGGTACAAGCAGAACGTAGTTTTTTGCGGGCGCTTGAAGGTGGTTGTCAGGTTCCGATAGCAGCCTATTCTCAGGTTATACCCAATAATCATCTAAAATTAACAGGTTTAGTCGCTAGTCTGGATGGTGCTGTCATTATTAAGGAATCGATCCAAGGGGAACTATCTAGAGCAGAAGTTCTTGGTTTAGAGCTTGCTCAAAAACTAATTGCAAGAGGTGCTAATGAGCTGTTAGCGGCTGTGAGAAGGGTATCTTAGCGCTTATAGTCATAATAGAACTGTGGTCTGCGATCTTGATAGTCATACCAATGTAAATATGGTTGGTGTAAATATTGTCGGTGCGGTAAGAACTGCTCGCTGGGCAAAGCTGGTCTTTGAGCGGGTTTGTTGAAGTCATTGCTTGGTTGATCTAGGCTTCTTTGTCCTTGACCTTTATACCCAAAGAGTCCGTAGTCTTGACGCGGAGTTTTGCCTAGAGGAGCAGTAGTAGTGCTCCTTGCTATGCTAACTGCCGCGGGATGTTCACAGCAAGTAGCGTCTGTAGCATTAGCACTATTAGCTAAACTTGCTAGTGCTAGAATTGGTTTGTAGAGCTTTCTGATCAAAGTAATTTTATTGTAGCTTTATTTCTATGACAAATACTATAGGTGATTTACAGAAGAAGATAAATTTTATTATGAAATTTGCTGCTGCCTTGCATAGCTATGGTGCTACAGCACAGGGTTTGGAGCAGGCTATGACTAATATTGTCGCTGGGCTTGGTTTGCGCAGTCAGTTTTTTGCAACGCCTACTGTAATTATGGCAAGCTTTGAGACAGAAGATGGTCAGAAACAAGGTTTGATTAGGGTCAAACCTAGTGGAATTGATTTACAAAAGATGCTTGAGATTGATAAGCTTGGCGATAGAGTAATTAATCATGAAGTTGATTTAGAAACGGCTGTAACTCAATTAGAGGGCATTATTCATTCGACAGGTTCTTATGCTAATTGGGCAGAAGTGCTTGCTTATGTGATTGCGGGAGCAGCTATCTCTGTGTTATTTAAGGCAGGTATCAATGAAATAGTTATTGCAAGTAGCTTGAGTTTGTTAGCAGGTTTGCTTGCAATCAAACTTTCTTTTCATCCACAGACTTCAAGGTTTTTTGAATTCTTGGTGGCTTTTGTGATTTCATTTTCAGCATCTTGCCTTTATGTTTGTTACCCGCAATTCTCTGTTGAGCTTGTTACTTTAGCGAGCCTGATTGTTTTTGTACCCGGTTTAAGCTTGACTATCTCAATGACCGAACTTGCTACTGAGAACTTAGCTTCTGGTACTGCTCGTCTTATGCAAGCGATTACCGTATTTATGAAACTCGGTTTTGGAGTGGCTTTGGGGACTACTATTATGAAACTAGTCTGCAAGGATATAAATTTTGTTGATGCGATATCTAGATCAGTGCCAGAATATTTTATTTATCCAGCTTTGGTTTGTGCTTCGCTTGCGTTTACTATTTTGTTTAGAGCGAAGCTTCGGCAATTCCCGTGGATGTTATTAGCTGGACTTATAGCTTATTTCTCTAGTTATTATACGGCGTATAGTTTGTCGCCTGAGTTGAGTCCTTTTGTTGGTGGTTTTATGGTTGGGCTCGCTGCTAATATTTATGCCCGTTATATTAGGCAGCCTGCTGCGATGATATTTATGCCAGGTTTGATAATGTTGGTGCCGGGTAGTATTGGCTTTCGTGGACTATCTTTCTTAGTTGAGAAAAACACCTTGGCTGGTATAGACACTACTTTTCAGATGTTTATGATTGCTATTGCCTTAGTTGGCGGACTTTTGTTGGCGAATGTGCTTGTTAATCCGAATCGTAGTCTATAATTAACTTATGTGCCCAAATTGTATTAGTGCTGGAACTTGGGTCTGGTTAGGACCAGGCTTATTATGCCTATTGTTTATGGTTTTTGCCGGATTCTTTCTGTATCAAGCACGTAGTCAAGGCCAGTTCGAGGGTGACGAAGAAGACCCTAAGTATGCGGTTTTTGAAGAATAACCCTTGCTTTTATTTTGATAATAATGTAAGCTTATCTTGTGCACAGATTGCCTCCAGCTTATTGTCTTTTTAAATTACCTGCTCGTGCGCAGACTAGTCTTAATTTGACTAAACCTACTATTCCCATACGAAGCGATTTTACTCCTTCACGTCCGACTTTAGATGATGAGATACTTTCTCGACTGGCAGCTCTTGCTGCTAAGAATTTACCAGGTATTAGTACTTTGCGTAATACTGATGATCCAATTCGTGAGCGATTGCTGGATCGTTTTCAAGAGACGCGATATCTGGGGCAGGAACGTACAGCAAAAGAAATAGATTCTTTTAAATCTGTGTTGGCTGCAGAATCTCGCCTAGCAGAAGCTTTTAATAAAACTAATCCAACTTTGAAAGTACAAAATTGGTATGAAGCTGTGATGCAGGATAGTTATCCACGTAAGAAAAATATCTTAGATTTATTAGCTCGAGCGGAAGTTGATAATGGTAATTTAAATCCCTTATTTTCTATAGGACTTTTTCATGAACAGCGTGTAGAGATTGCTTTAGCTGCTTTACAAGGGCAAGGCAAAATATTAAATTTCACTAGAATTTATCCAGGTGATTACGTTGATGGCTTAGGAATAGATTTTCTTGTTACTTTTAAGGACAAGGATGGTAAGCCGAAGACTCTGCCTTTACAAATCTGTTCTAGTATAAATGGTTGCCATGAAAAAATGAGACCTCGTCTTAAAGCACTTGTCGCTCAAAGAAAGGGACTACCAGAAACTACTCGATTTAAATATGACGGTATCTATATTTATTCAGCTGGTGGCAAGTCTATTACTGAATTAGCTAATCATTTAGATGGCGTGATTAACAATCCAAGGCAGAGAGCAAAATTTCAATTAAAGCTTATTAATCCAGATAAATTTAATTCTATGACAAGAAGTCAGCGCTGGACTTTATTAGAATCAACATACCTGAAAGTAATGGCGGCTTAAACTAATTAATTAACATCGACAAATCAATATTATTTGCCTTGGTTGTTACTATGCTTGTTGAAATATAGTCTGGGAGTGCTTTTGCGTAATCTATAATGTTGGTTTCGTTGATCCCGCCGCTGAGTTCTATTTTGATTTGAGGATTGAGTTTTCTGATTTGAATGATTAAGTCTGCACATTCTGTTGCGGAGAAATTATCAAGCATGATGATATTAATATCAGCGTTGAGAATATTTTTTAGTTTAGCTAGATTGTCCTTGTTGACTTCGACTTCGATTTTGATATTAGGTAATCGTTTACGAATTATGTTTATAGCTTCTTTAATATCTTTGATGCCAGAAAGATGATTTTCTTTGAGCATAATCATATCGCTAAGATTAAGTCTATGATTGGTTCCGCCACCACGAGCAAAAGCCTGTTTCTCTAATAACCTTAAGCCGGGGCTGGTTTTGCGAGTATCTAATAATTTACACTGATAGTTTTTGATAAGCGCGACTAATTCGTTAGTCTTAGTTGCGATGCCACAGAGTCTTTGTAAGAAGTTGAGTATGGTTCTTTCGCAAGCAAGTAGGACTTTAATTGGAGCGGTGATCTCAAATAAAATATCACCTCTATTAAAATCTTGTCCGTCTTGAAAGTTCGTTTTGATTTGGCAGTCAAAATCACGGTTAGTTGATGATTTATACTCGTTTACTATACACTGTATAGTAGCGCTACCAGCCATTATTCCTTTAGCCTTGGCTATAATCGTCGCCTTTGCGGTTTCTAAGTCTGTGAAGATAAATTCACTACTGAGATCACCATTTGGGCTAAGATCCTCATCTAGAGCCAGTCTGATAATTTGTCTTGACGGTTCTTCCATTAAAAGTACAGGATTTCTTAAGTTTATTTGTATAGTCGTTGCATTGCAAATTATAGCTTAAATCCTTTATCATTAACCAAGTTATGGCAGCACAACCTAAAGGTAAAAATATTAAAGGCTATATTAATCTGCAACTAGAAGCAGGCAAGGCCAATCCAGCACCACCAGTTGGCCCAGCTTTAGGTCAGCATGGTGTTAACATCATGGAATTTTGTAAGGCTTATAACGAAGCAACCAAAGACAAGATGGGTTATGTAATCCCCGTGATTATTACTGTCTTTGAAGATAGAACTTTTAGTTTTATTCTTAAACAGCCACCAGCAGCAGTTTTGGTCAAGAAAAAAATCAATATCGAAAAAGGTTCAGCAACACCACACTTAGTGAAAGTTGGGACTGTAAACGAAAAGCAATTGCAGGAAATTGCCGAAGTGAAAATGCCAGACTTGAATGCTAATGACATTGAAGCCGCTAAAAATATTATCGCTGGAACCGCTCGTAGCATGGGCGTTGTAGCAGTTAGATCTTAATTAGGAGTATTATGCCAAAGAAAGTTAGCAAACGTAGAATAAAAATTGATGAAATCAAAACCAAAAACCCTGGTAAATTAGATGCTGCTCAAGCAGTTGAGCTATTGCTAGATTTCAGCAAGCAAGCATGTTCTAGCAAGTTTTCTCAAACCTTTGAAGTAGCTGCTCATCTTGGTATCGACACTAAGGCTAATGATCAGCAAGTGCGCGCTTCTGTCAATCTACCAGCTGGTACCGGTAATATAGTGCGTATCGCTGTTATTGCTAAAGGCGAGAAGGTCAAAGACGCTAAAGACGCTGGAGCAATTGAAGCTGGCACTGAAGATCTTGTTAAGAAGATTGAAGAAGGTTGGATGGATTTTGATGTTTTAGTGGCGACTCCTGATTGTATGCCTTTGCTTGGTAAATTGGGTAGAGTCTTGGGTCCAAGAGGGCTTATGCCAAATCCTAAAGACGGAACAGTGACGGCTGATGTTAAAAAAGCGGTTAAGGATTTACAAGCTGGTAAAGTAACTTTTAGAGCTGAGAAAACTGGTGCTGTAGTTCATGTACCTTTTGGCAAGGCAAGTTTTTCTAAAGAAGATTTGATGAAGAATTTGCAAGCAGTAGTTCAAGAAATCCAGAAACACAAACCAAGTTCGTCTAAGGGTGTTTACCTAAAGTCGGTTTTTGTTACAACTACTCATGGACCTAGCTTTGCTATTAATCCTGAATCTGCTTTAGTAACAACTGTTGCGGCTTAATCTTATTTTCTGATTATTGATATTGACACGGCATATCCTGTATTGCTACAATACTTATAACTTTGTATTCGGTATGCAAGGTTAACGGTTGAATAATGGTACAAATAAACAAGACTAGTAGGTCTACTAGCCATCGGGCTCAGCCTAGTTTTTCGGCTAAAACTAAGCCTCACAATCCTGCGCTACGCAGCAAGAAATCTTTTAAAACTAGTACTAAACCCACTCAGAAGACTTTACACGCGGCTCTTAAACCTCATGACCAAGAAGTAATAATTTTTGATATAGATGAGACTCTTTTAGCTGGTGATAAGCATGTTATTGATCAGAAGCGCAAAGACCAGATAGAGAAACTCGGGGATCGTAAAGTGACTACTATTCCAGCAGATCATCCGGATAATAAATTTGGCAAAGAGATTAGTTATGTTTTAAGACCCGGCACACAAGAATTATTAGAGTATCTAGCTGCGCGCGGTTACAAGGTAGTTTGTTGTACTAGAAATCATGGTGATAGGGCAGAAACAATCATCAAAACTAATCCTGTTTTGAATAAGCATGTCGACGGTATACTTGGTCGAGAGGATTTACTTTCTGAGCTCAATAGAGACTTCAAGAAATATCCTCATCATCCAGACAACCTTGGTTTCTGGCAGAAGCTCAAATGCTTACCACATACGGTTTTTGTTTATACCCCATTCTATGTTTGGCGCAAAACCAAAGCAGTCTTTACTGGTGAGAATATACGCTGGAGCCCTGGGCGCGGGGAGCTTGGTAAGTATCCTCCGAATATGATTGAGCTATTGAAAGCTAAAGGCAATCATAAGCTTGATGGTTGTAAGAAGCCAAGGGTATTGGTTGACAATCAAGATGTTAGAGAGCTTGCTGATTCTTGTCAGTCAAGAGATTTTGCTTGGGTTAATCCAGATGTAGATCGTAATGGTGATGGTAAGGCGACAGATTTCTTTGATGATTCAGTAGAGCCTAAAATTAAATTAACTGACCCAGAAACCAAGAAACCAGTAGAAGGCTATCTTTGGGTTAAACAAGTTGTTGAAGGCATAGAACGCGGTTGGCAAGAGCAATTTAAGGTTACAACTGGTAAGAAGCCAATAATTGATGAGCCTAATCCGAAACAATTAGCCGCTTAAGATTGTGTGTTTTTCGATGTATTCTTAAATTAAGAAGAAGGACTGAGAGTTATCGATATAACCAGTATCCAAGTCAGTTACTGTCAGCCTAATTATAACTCCACTATTAACAATATCCGGGAACTCTGCAACAAAATCTTCAAATGAGGCAAAGACTACTCTTATAGTATAACTACGCTCCCCGCCTATTCTGATCGTATCTCTAGGTGAGAATCTTACGAGATCTGGGTAGTTAGTTGATAGCTGTAGGCGTCTGCGTCCTTTTCTTGAGCGATTGATTCTTAATCTACGTACACTGTTGCGAGAATTTTTTAATACTATAGTTCGATTAACTGAAGGTCCTTTGATAACAAAACTACGAGCGATCCCAGAACTACCAGTTGCTCCAGCACTAGGGTTATTGCCGACATCGAAGGTTATATGAGAGGTAGAACCTGCTTCAACACTGATTCTTGTGGCGGCAGCTAAACCATTAGTCAAATTTGTATCTTCTAAAATACTATTCCCTTCACCCATATAGAAGCCACTAGTCATATCGCTAGGATCAAGCGGTAAGTTGATACCAATAGAAGATCCTTCGATAAAGTTTTCGTCAATAGGCTCTGCTCTTAAAATATAATCCCCAGGCACTAAATTTGGGAGAACAAAGACACCACGTCCGTTCGCAACGGCATCTGTTGGTGATGCGACCGATTCTTTGCGCGGATTAATAGCATCAACATTAAAAGCAACAACATTAGCACCAAGTAGAGGACTGTTGTTATTAAGTAGGAAGCCTCGAATTGATCCAAAAATATTGTTATCACTTCTTGGGTAGGCGGCTTTGACTGAGGCTATATCATCTCTTTGCAGTTCAACAAGAGGGTTTGCTGCAATAGGAAACATGATTGGTACATCTGTTAGATCGATACCATTAACTGTTAAGCTCTCGTTATAATTTTCAATGCTACCACCTTGAGTATGATCAAGTCCAAACATGTGTGCGAATTCATGCAGTAAGGTGCTTTTGAAATCAGCTAAGAAACTTGCGCCATTAGGGGTACCGTTGGCAGAGTCGAAAAGAAACCCGTTCAAGAGAGCTTGTGATTCTAATATTGATCGAACGAGACCCTCTCTCTGTCTGTAAAAAACGCCACCAGCAAAACCAAGTATAAAATTCTTAGCACCTATTCCAAAAAGATCGTCTAATATGGCTCCGTCTTCATCCCATATCATTGGGCTATAACCTAATCTGCGTGAGGGATTTAGGATAGGATTGTAATTAGTCTCATCTATGTCAGTATATAAGGATCCAAGATTTGTAAATAAAATATCACCCTGCTCCGCCCATAGTGTTAAGACCTCTGTCACGGCAGCCGTAGCATTGCTTGCATTGATCTCTCCAATATCACCCTGGTCGACTTTATAGCCAAAGTCAACGTGCCCATCACTACGTCTAAATCCAGGGAAGGAAATTTGACTATAAGGACATTCGGTTATGTCTAAGTTAAAATTTCTACATACTCCTAATTTGCCTGCAGAATATGTCGGTAGCGTTGGCAATAAAAAAAAAGCCAAACAAAAAACAACAATGAGATTCTTTCTTAACATCAATCTTTATAGTCAGACATCAAAATCAATCTAGAAGTGGCTTGTCCATAGCTCATTTGTAACGAGTAGTATTTATTTTCTTTGGTGTCGTGTACGATTACCTGTTTTGTTTCGGTATCAATTTTTTCAATAACAAATTGATTACTAAGGTGATCACCGACGCCGTAAAGTATATAATTGGTGTAAAGCTCACCAGCTCTTTTGTTTCTTGATCTGGCGATAGAAGCCTTAGTGTCTTCTTGATCACTGAAAATACCATTGACATAAAACTCATCTTGTCCTGGACGTAGGTTCTCATGTACTAATTCATAATAATCTTTGGCGGCTATGGGGGTCAGGCTAGTTAATAGCGCAAGTATGAGGGTGTATATTTTTGTAAAATTAATTTTCATTGTTTGTGTCCTTCAGTGGTAGCGTAAACGAGAAAGTACTGCCTTTGTTTTTTGTGCTACTGCACCAAATTCTGCCATTGTGAGCCTCGATGATTCTTTTACAAATCCAGAGCCCCAAACCGGTGCCACCAATATTTTTTTTAGCGTGTTCTTCTATTCTATAGAAACGCTCAAAAATCGTCTCTATAGAATCTGCGGGGATGCCGAGCCCCTCATCTATTATACTAACAAGAATCTTCTTTTGTTCAAGACGAATTTCGCATATTATCTTCTTTTGTTCGCCTTTATTGCTGGTAGGGGAGTATTTTATGGCATTACTGAAGAGATTTGCAAAGACTCTGGTAATAGCATCAGCGTCCACTTCCACCATTGGTAAATTATCATCTAAGTAAAAAACTAATTCATGGTTTTTGCTTTCATTTTTCAGCCCTTGCCAAGCCTGCTCGGCTAGCCAATCTATCTCTATTTCTTCCAAATTTAGAAAAGCTAAGTCACCAGCAGATTCAATGCGTGATAGATTAAGAAAATTGTCAATTAGAGCTGCCAATTTAATGGCAGCATTATGAATCTCCTGTTGGTATACTTTGGTTTGATCCTTGTCAAAGTCTCGCAATGAGAGCAATTCACTGTAACCTAGAATATTAGCCATTGGCGTGCGCAACTCGTGAGAGATGGTGCAGAGTAAGTCAATCTTTTGTTTATTCTGTTTTAGAAGATTTTCGTTATGCTGTTGTAAATCAATCAGAATACGCTTCTCGCTGATAGTGATAGATAAATCTTTGGCAAAATTTAACAATAGCTCAGGGTTAATAGCTTGATTGGATTGTTTAAAAGCAAGGCAGCCGCAAAGTTTGTCTTTTATGGTAATTGGTAAAAATATAAAATTATTATTTTCTGCGACAGACCCTTGTGCTAGAGTATCAAAAATCTTTTTGTCATAAGCGATTTCATTAAGATCAGAGCCCAAAAAGTTTTGTACTATTAACTCATCTTCGGTTACAACAGCAAAAAAAACAGCAGTGCTGTTTAATAGAGCGGCTAATTCATTATTGCAACTATTAATTAAATCATCAATATTTTGTTTTTGACGTAAATTGATAGCTAAGTTACTAAGAGCCAAAAATTGTTTAATCTCAGGGTTTAACGTTTCTTTTGTTAACATAGGTAAAAGGTCTCTACTGCTCATCTAATATTAGCATTGACTTAACTAAGGCTTTGCTTGCTTAAGTTTGCTGCTTATCATACAATGAATGGGTAATGGATTGGAAATTAATTGTTAATATACTTTTGCCGGAGTTGATTGTACTGATAGGTATAATTCTCACGTTGTTATTGAGCATTTGCCCAAAAAATAAATCTCATACGGCGAGTGCAGCAGCTTGGATTTTATTTCTTGCAAGTATCGCGAGCTGGAGAACGGTCCTCCCTATAGCTCCTGTACAAATTTTATCTGCTAGTTTTACTCATGATTCTCTCTCCTCTCTGTTTGGAATGTTGATCTATATGATTGGTTTCATTGTTATTCTTGCAGCGCAGAAGTATTTGCAAGTTTTAGAGAGTCCAGCAGAATATTATCCTATTTTCTTGTCAGCTATTCTAGGGGCTAGCTTACTTACTGGTGCTAGCGATATGCTCACATTGTTCGTAGCTCTTGAAACCCTGGGCTTGAGTGCTATATTACTGACCTCGTATGCAAGGCGCAATCAAGCATCTAATGAGGGTGGTATTAAATATTTAATTAGTTCAGCAGTCTCTACCTCGACACTACTATTGGGGTTAGCTTTTTTGTATGGTATTAGTGGGCTAACTAATTTTGCACAGATTAGTAAAGTTCTGATTAGTGTGCAAGCGACCGGGGCTGCTTTAATTAGTCCTTATGTAGTAGCTTTGATTATTATTGCTATAGTAGCGGCGATCTCGTTTAAACTCGGGGCTGCTCCTTTCCACAACTGGTCTCCTGATGTTTATACAGCGGCACCAACAACAACGACTTTGTTTCTTTCTGTGATTTCTAAGACCGCTGCAATGGCTTTTGCTATAAGGATTCTAGCTCTTTTTTATCCGGTTTTTACTAATAATCTAGTGTTATGGAATTTACTTGCTTTAATTTCTGCCTTATCTATCATCGTTGGTAATTATGTTGGTGTTATACAGATGATTACTAGAGCTTCTGTGAAACGATTACTTGCTTATTCGTCAATTGCACAGGCTGGTTATTTGATGATAGGTTTAGCTGTTTTTGATTTCAAAAGCCTAGCTTCTTTGGTTTTGTATTTAATTATCTATGCTTTGATGAATACCGCTGCTTTTTTGGTAGTAATATTTTTTGAACAAACTACTCATAGTGACAGTATTTCAGACTATGCTGGTTTAATTAATAAGCGCCCTTTGATGGCCTTGGCTTTGGTGTTAGCATTAGTTAATTTAGCAGGATTGCCTTTTGTACCAGCTGCTTTTATTGCAAAGTTTTTCTTGTTTTCAAGTGCCTTTGCTTCTGGTATTACCCTAGGTAAATTACTTGCCTTTGTTGGGCTTCTAGGTTCTGTTGTTGGACTTTATTATTACCTGTATCTAGCTAAAATTGTTATAGTAGATTCGCCTTCTGATCTAGTGAAGGCGATGGATCAAAACCAATCAACAGGCGCGATTCAACTAGCTACATTGATAGTGATAGTTGCTTTGAGTTTATTTGCTTTATTTGGTATGCAACTGGGGATGTTTATTGCTAGTCAAGTTGTTGCTGGATTAGCATAGTTAAATTGTGATCCAAAAAATACTAAAACAAATTCTCTTGCTAAACCTTTTGGTTTTTGTGATTAAACTAGTTATTGGTATCAAGGCTTATTCTTTAGCAATTATTGGTGATGCGATACATTCTGGTGTTGATGGTTTGAATAATATAGTTGCTTTGGTTGTGATGAAGTTTGCTAGTGAGCCACCAGATAAAGACCATCCTTACGGGCATTCCAAATTTGAAACATTAGGGGCTTTGGCTATAGTTGCTTTTTTGGCGATAACAGCCTTCGAATTGATTGAGAAATCTATCACGCGTATTCTCAATCCAGGAGACTATCCGCATATTGATCCTATTGTGATCAAATTATTGATTTTAACTTTAATTATTAATATTTTTGTTTGGCTCTATGAAAAGCATGCAGCTAAAAAATATAACAGTCAGATTCTTGCTGCTGACGCTTCACATACTTTTGCCGATGTTTTGATTACCATTTCTATTTTGATCAGTAGTTTTTTTATTGCACGTGGTTTTAATATTTTGGATCCGATGCTCGGGATTGTCATTGCTGCTTTGATAATGCGAAGCGGCTGGAAGATACTTCAAGAAACTATTCCTATTCTTGTAGATGAAGCGTGGCTGAAGATAGAGGACATTAGACCTTTAGTTTTATCGACACCAAAGACTCTCACTATCGAAGCTTTTCGTTCTCGTAAGGTTCACGAGAAGGCTTTTCTGGAGATGAGTATAAGATTTGACACAGATTCTTTGCAAGAAGCGCATGCTTTGAGTCACGAAATTGAGCGTAAAATTATTGATAATTATGGCTTAACTCAAGTCACCATTCACATTGAGCCAAGAGACGCATGAATATGCTAAAATTAGCTCGCTATGAAGATTAAAGGCAGAGCTTTAAATATTTTAACTTCAAATATTGATACTGATCAGATTATACCAGCGCGGCATCTTACTGGTATCTCTAAGACAGGCTTAGGGCAGTATTTATTTGAAGATCTACCTAATAATCCGTTAGATGCTATTGAGCACGAAGATTGTAATATAATTCTTACTTTAGAAAACTTTGGTTGTGGATCTTCTCGTGAGCACGCTGTCTGGGCAATTGCAGACCGTGGTTTTAAGGCTGTGATTGCAGTCAATTTTGCTAGAATTTTTGAAGAGAATTGTTATAATAACGCTTTGGTCCCCGTAAAACTATCGACAGAACAAGTTATGGAGATAGCTCATAGTAAGGGAGAAATCCAAATAGATGTTGAAGCTCAAACTCTAAATGTTGATGGGAAGCAATATAAATTTGAATTAGATGAGCTTAAAAAAGAGTTTATTTTAAAAGGTGGCTTTATGAAATTTCTTGAAGCTAAAGTACCAAAAATTAAAGCTTGGTCTGTAACTAAGAATTAATTCCTAGGCACATTTTCATCAGCATTTCAGTATCTTCAAATTCAAAAAAATCACCAGACTTTTGTTGTAATAATTCTATTATTTTAGGATTAGTTTGAATAGCTTTATCAATATTTTTATTTGTGCCTTTTTGATAGGCTCCAATTGCAATAAGATCTTCAGCGGCTTTGTAGTTAGCTAAATTATTTCTTATTTCACTAGCTTGTTCCATATGTTGTTTGCTAACAATACTTGGCATGACTCTACTGATTGACTGCAAAATATCAATAGCTGGGAAATGGTTTTTGTGGGCTAATTCTCTCGATAGTACTATGTGTCCATCTAGGGTGCCGCGTGCAATGTCGCTAATTGGTTCATTGAGATCATCACCTTCTACAAGTACAGTATATAAAGCAGTGATACTGCCTTTTTCGCCCATGCCTGATCTTTCTATTAATCGAGGTAATAGTGCAAACACGCTTGGAGTGTAACCGCGTGTTGCTGATGGTTCGCCAACAGCAAGTCCTATTTCTCTTTGAGCGAGAGCTACTCTTGTTAAGCTATCAAGCATCAGTAAAACATTCTTACCTTCATCTCTAAAGTACTCAGCAATAGAATGAGCAAAGAGAGCTGTCTTAACTCTAAGTAAACCAGGCTCATTACCAGTTGCAACAATGACAATTGATTTACGCAAACCGTCTTTTCCTAGGCTTTCTTCGATAAATTCCCTTACTTCTCTGCCTCGTTCTCCAACTAATGCGATAACGTTGAGATCAGCATCAGATTTTTTTGCGATCATGCCGAGCAAAGTACTTTTACCGATACCAGAGCCAGCAAAAATTCCTAAACGCTGCCCCTGACCGCAAGTTAATAACCCATCTATCGCTTTAACTCCAAACGAGAGTTTCTTTGCGATACGATTTTTTTTCAAAGGGTTAATTTTCTGGCCCCATTGAGGCAGGGTGACACGCGTTCTAATTGGTTTACCGTCATCAATCGGTTCACCAAAACAATTAATGACTCTTCCGATCATTTCAGGACCAGCTTTTATAGAAACAGGATGTCTTGCGGGGATGACCTCGGCTCCCATTTTAATATTATGCATTTCATCAAGTACCATTAATAGTGAAGCTTCATCACGGAATCCAACAACCTCTGCTCTAAGATAATCATTGTTGGTGGTTTTGATGTGGCATAATTCACCAAGTTCAACGTGTAAGCCTGTAGCTTCAAGTAGGAGACCGATAATCCTAGTGATTTTACCTGATGATCTAACAGTATTTGCTTTATCTATAGTTGTATTTAGTTTATCCCAATCCAGCTTCATTAGAGTCTCCTACTAACTGTTTGAGTAATTCATCTAATTGTGAGTCGAGTCTATAATCTAATCTTTCTTTATTTGATTCAATTATTATTTCTCCTATTTTTAGGCTTGAGTCTGTATTTATAGTTAGATTTTCTAAACTAGGATGTTCTGATAATAATTTAGTTCTTATGTTCTGTAATTCTTTGCCTAGCCGAGAGTTGATGATAATATTGACGTTGGCTTTGTGTTCTAAGCTATTAATAGCGGTTTCTATAAACTTATATGAGATGTTTTCACTCATCTCAAGTTCTTTATGTAAGAGCTTTCTAGCTATTTTGACTATAACTTTATAGATTCTATTGGTTTCATCTTCTAATGTTTCTTTACGCTCTTGTTCTATTGCTAGTAAAACATTATTAGCTTCAAGTAAGATTTTTTGTAAGTCTTCTTTTGTCTCAGCAATAGCTTGACTTTTGCCTGCTTGGAAACCCTCTTCATAAGCTTTTTCTTGAATAGATTGTTCGCTAGCTTTAGCATTACTGATAATCTCGTCGCTTGTCTTAATAGCTTCCTTGATGATATCTTCTCTTTCTTTGAGAGCTTGCATTTTACTCTCATTGAGCTTCTTTTGAATGATAGTTTGCTTTTGTTGTAGATCATCAGCATGTATGCCGCCAACAGTAATTGATCGCGCTTGCTGAGGAGCGTTTTCTTTTATTATATTGCGATGTTTTAGTGATTTATTAGTCATTCATGTAAGCCTGTAAGCCTCTTGCAATTGCTTTTGGATCTTGCAGAGCCATTTGTGAAAGCCCTTCTTTCATTGACTCTAGATTCTTATTAGTTTCTAGAGATAACGTTCTATGATATGCTTCTTCAGCTTCTTGTATTCTTTCGTCTATGGTATTGAGCAAAGGAATATCTTCATCTTTGAGTATCTCATCAATTACTTTTGCTTTTTTGCCATCGATTCCAGCACTTAAAGAGAATAAAAGAACCATGAGTACAGCAACACCGACTGCACCTAATAATACGAGAGATAGGACTTTTTTAATTTGTCCTTCTTTATTGCTAGCTTCAAATTCTTTTTGAGCTTCTTGTTCTTTGAGATCAGAGTAAGGCGTTGATGAGAATCTTATCCCTGTTACTATTACTTGATCGCCACGCTCTAAATTTAATCCAGAAGCGATTTGTACGGTTTGTCTTAAAGTGCTGCGTTCTGCTGGTGTAAGATCTTTATTAATTACTACAGCAACAGAGAGCTTTTTAATTAAACCACTTGCTCTTTTGATTCTTTCTACTGATTTACTAACCTCATAGTTCTTAGTCAAATCTTCTTTGACATAATCTTTATCTTTATCTTTTACTTTTAAAACATCGGGATCTTTGATAAAACTTGGGATTGTATGCTGAGTACCAACAGTTCCAAAACTTCTACTACCTTCGTTACGATATTTTTCACTGATAATTTTTTCACTTCTGATAATAGGCTTGTCATTAAGACCATCTTCTCTAGGGGGATTGAACATTTCTATATTGACCTCAGATTCGTCAAAATTCATTTCTGCTGAAACATTTACTAGAACATTTCCTTTACCTAGTATTGGTTCTAATAATGTCAATAAGTCTTTTTCGATTTTGACTTCAAAGTCTCTTGATTTTTTTTCATTACCATTAAGTTTCTCTTGTGCCAGTGAATTCTCATCCATGAATTTAACTAAGGCATTACCATCTTGATCAGTTATCTGAACGTTATTTGGGGATAAGTCATTGACAGCACTTGAGACTAAGTGTTGTATGCCTTTAATCTGGTCTTCTTTTAATGAAGCTCCAAATTGTGTTGTTAGGATTACAGAAGCCTTTGTCTCTTCTTGCTCGTTATCGAATAAACGTTTTTCCGCGATAGCTAAGTGTACTTTAGCTGACTTAATGCTTTCAAGTGAGCTGATTGTTCTCGCTAATTCACCCTCTAATGCTCTTCGATAGTTGATTTTTTGGTTGAAGTCTGAAATGTTTATACTAGTCTTATCAAAAATTTCAAATCCAACACCACTACCTTTTGGTAAACCTTTACTAGCAAGTTCGAGTCTTAGTTTAGGGATTGATGTTCCAGCGACTAAAACATTCTCTCCATCAGGTGAGATTTGAAATTTTATTTGTTTTTTTTCTAAATATGAGCCAATAGCAGCAGCGTCAGATTGGCTGAGGTTTGAGAATAATAAATTGAATTTTGGATTTAGTACGAAATAAACTAAAGTATAGACAAGGGCAATTAACCCAACCCCAATAATTATCATTAGTTTACGATCAAGCTTAAAAGCAGCAGCAGGCTCTTTGATTGCCACTTCGTCAGGCAAGTCTTTGGTAGTGATCTTGTTAGGATTGATTGTTACTCGATCTTCGATAATAGTCGCTTCTTCAGCCATAATTCACCTCTTTAGATTTGCATCCTAATGATTTCTTGATACCCTTCTAATAATTTATTTCTAACTTGTAGAGCAAAGTCTGTTGCCATAGTGGTTTTTTCTATTGTTAACATTACGTCGCTAATATCTAAGTTTCCACCAGCAGCATACTCCTCGAGCTTTTGATTTGTTTGATTATGTAATTCTGTTAAATTGGATAAAGCTGTTTTTAAAGAATCACTAAAACTTTTGCTACTATCAGCTTGATCATATTTTAGACTAGCTTTGAGTAAAGGAGTGTCTAAAGGTGGCAGCTCAAATTTTAGTGGTTCTAGTTCCATATTAAATACCTAAGGCTGAATTAAACATTGATTTAAACGTTTGTATTGTTTGAATATTTGCTTCATAAGCGGCTTTAGCAGAAGCCATGTCGACCATTTCTCTTTCTAGTGAAACATTGGGATAATTTATATAACCATCTTCGTCAGCATTTGGGTGGGTGGGATCAAAAACTTTTTTGAGAGGGCTTTGGTCTTCTTCTATGCCACGAACGGTAATTCCGTTGCTTAATTGATCATCTAAAACAGTTTCAAACTGTAGTATTTTTCTATGATAAGGTTCATACTCACCTTGAGCGTTATGAGTGGAATTCATGTTAGCTAGATTACTTGCAATCACATCCATTCTTAATCTTTCTGCAACCAAGGCGCTACCAGATATTTTTAGTACGTCCATATCCATAAAAATTAACTCCTTATGATTCCTTTCATATTATCGAGATGTTTTTTTGTTATCTCGGCTAGGGCTTTGAATCTCAAGCCTGTTTGTGTTAGGTCTAGCATTTCTCTATCTACGTCGACGCTATTGCCATTAGTCATGTAACTATTAGGATCAATTTTTATTTCGATAGCGCTGCTAGAAGAATTTATTATTGTTGCTTCAGAAAAATGTTTTTCGTGTGTTGAGTTGAGAGAAAATTCTCTACTACTATATTTCTTTTCATTAATAGCCGTTAATGTTTCTTCAAAATCAACTTCTCGTCTTTTGTAATTTTCAGTTTCTAGGTTTGCAAGATTACCAGAAATGGCCTTATTGCGTAAAGTTAGGCCATTAAGAGCTACCCCCAATATGTCTAGTGGGCTGTTTGATTGATTTATGTTTCCTAAATCCATATGAGCTAAATACTTTATTGGCAGCATTTAGCTTCTTTCTAATCCTTTAAAAGTAGGATTTTGTGCTTTATTTCATCATTAGCAAGGCAAAGTACCTAGGCTTTTTGATTGGTTTGTAGATATTGTTCTAATATAATGCAAGCAGAATGCATATCTAATAAGGATTTGTTATGTTCCCTTGGTGTGACTCCTTGAGCTTTCATTCTCTGCTCAGCTTCTTTGGAGCTATATGACTCATCTTCAAAAATCACTTCTATATCAGCTAAAACTGATTGCTTTAACTTTGCTACTTGCTTGAGTATGAAATCATAAGTATCCTGATTGCCAAGATTATATGGTAAGCCAACAATAATTTTGTGAATTTCAAAAGTTTGTTTTAAATTTATTAGCTTATCTTCAAGTTCTTGTATATCAACGGTTGCTACTGGGCTGACTAGAATACCTAAAGAATCTGCCTTGGCAATCCCGCAGCGTTTTTTACCGAGATCTAATCCAAGAATTATTTCCATCTACTTGCTAGATCAAAAAGTACTACACTGCTAGCTGCTAGGACATTGATGCTTTCAATATCATTAGCTAGTGGGATCTTAACTAGTTCGGTGCAGCGCTTACTGATCTCCTCGCTTAAACCATGTGCCTCATTACCAATGACAACAAGGACCGTTTTGAGCGGGCAGAGATCTGATATCTCGTTATAGTTTTTCGTGGCATATGGACTAGTGCCAATGATCTCAAGACTGGTTTTGTGTTGTTCTAAGTAGGGCGTAAATTTATTGATTAATTCATTAAAGTTTATATAATTAATACTGCCATAAAAGACAGCGCCCATGGAGCTTCTTAAGGTTTTGGTATTATAAATATCAGCAGATTCTGGGCTGATATAAATTGCCTTTACGCCAGCTGCAAAAGCTGTCCTAATGATAGATCCAAGATTGCCAGGATCTCTTACGGTGTCACAATATAAGAATAAATCTTTATTTGCTTGCAATTGCTTTTGCTGCAGATTGAGATTTTGTTGTGTCGTAGTTCCTATACAATCTAGTGGGTCTTTGCTTTCTGGGTAATCAACGATTGCTACTATTGGTGGCGGTGTATCGGTTGTCGAGATTTTTTCCATGAGCTCTTGATTACTGATATAAATCTCACAGTTATCAAAAGCATGAGGGTCAAATTCATCTAAGATCGCTTTTTCTTTGATAAATATATGTTTAAAGCAGAGATTTTTTTTAAGGGCTTCTTGAATAAGTTTTTTCCCTTCTAGAAGAATTAAACCTTGTTCCTGACGATGTTTCTTTTGCTGTAAAGAGTTAGCTAGTTTGATAAACTGATTTTCTTTACTAGTTATTTCTTGTAGGGTTTGCATGTTTATGAATTAGGGATTTTACCTTGACAGAAAAGTATTAGATCAATGAACTCACGTGCTGCTCCAAAACCGGCTTGACTATCTGTAATATAATGAATGTGCTTTAACACAGAGAAATGAGCTCTTGGTGGACAAGCAGCAAGCCCAGCTTTTTCAAGGATCGGGATATCTAAAGAATCATCTCCAATAAAAGCCACTTCATCTATATTGAGATTATATTTAGAAATAATTTGTTTAAGGCAGCTTAGTTTATCCTCGACTCCAGTGTGGATATCATCTTCAAAACCAAAATTTTCAAATCTTTTACAAACACTAATGCTTTTTCTCGCTGAAATAATACAGATTTTTATGCCGAAATTACTAGCTAGCCTTAAACCATGCCCATCTAAAGCAGAAAATTTCTTGAAAACCTCACCAGACTCGCCAATGAAAATAGAGCCGTCGGTTAGAACGCCATCCACATCAAAGCCAATTAGTTTGATTTTTTTTGCTCTTTCTTGTAATTGATTTGAGAGTGTTTCAAACATCGTAATAACTATAGCAAATCTCTTAGAAAAAGAAGTCTATTTTGGCAAGGTCCTCTTTATAGAGATTCATCAATTTTATATTGTTCTCAAGTACTGTAATGCCTTGATCATTGCGTGTTTGAGCCTTTGAGAGAGCGGCAGCGGCAGCAATATTGCTATCTTCGAGCGTAATTCTTTTATTGGTTTTGTCCATAAAAATTGCTCCAGATTCAGCATTTATCATTTGACTATACTCAGATTCAAGGCAGTGAGTCCATCTATAGCCCTTACTTGTTTCTTCTATAATAGCTAGTCCATCGCCATCACCAAGATTAATATGGAAGAATAAAGCCCCACCCATTAATTCAACAAGAAATAAAATGGGATCTCTGGAGCCATGTTGCCAGCTTAATAGTCCTTTGTGACTGGGTTTTAGCTTGTTAGTGATTTTGACGAAGCCCAGTAAATTTTTTGCTTTAAAGCCAGGATCTCTAAAAATATAATCGTAGGTGAAATATTTTGATTGTCTTTGAATGATAAACTCTTCTTCGAAATTATCTAAGCTTTTGAGCTGTTCTTCTAATTCATCAAACAGTGAGGATTTTGGATCTAGCTGATCTTGTTGTTCTTTGATAGTTTTAGTGAGTTCACTTTTTCGACTCGGTTGTAAAATAAGGTTATAGTCTCTGAAGTAATGGTCCAGTGTCTTCTGGTTTATCTTGCTAATATTTAATGAGAATAATTCTAGAATTATTTTTCGAAAGTCTTCTAATCCTTCCCAAATTCCTATGCGATCAGACCATTTTATACTATTCATTGGTATCAACAGTATCTTCTTCTGCGATTAAATTACCTGGTCTGACAAACTCTACTTCTGAGCCAGTACTACTTTTGAGTATTTTTTGAAGTTCCAACCCATTTTGTGACAGTTTGAAATTCTCAGCAAAAAACTTAGTTGTATGTAGTATATGTGAATGTCCTTGCTTGCTGCGTTTGACCAATCCCATCGAGATAAGTTCTTTGACGTGTTCATAGATACCGCCTCCACGCAAATCAACTAAATCTTTTTGGAACATCGGCTCTTTGAGAGCAATGGTTGAAAGAGTTCTTAATACAGCAGTTCTTAATTCAATAGGTAAAATATTGTCGGTTAGAAACTCAAACTCATCACTAATCTGCATGCAATAACCTTGTGAGCGATCTATGGTTAAGCCACCTTCTCTATCTTCATATTCTTGCACTAACTGATTTAAGCACTGTTTAACAAGTTCAACATCGGCTTCTGCTTGTTCAGCTAAACTTTCTGTTGATCTTGGTTTATCACTGAGGAATAAAATAGCCTCTAATTGTGCTTTAAGAGTTTTGATTTTCTTGTGTTTGGACTCTTCAATGATTGATTTGATTGAGTCGGTGCTTTGAGTTGTATTTGATAATTCTTCGTTGAAGTCAAATCCACTGCTGGGCAGGATTTTACTTAAACTATTATCAACATACTCGCTGATTGATTTCTCAGCTAGTTGATTGGTTGTAGCTTCTAATTTTGAATCTATAAAGTTCATATTGTTATTTTCTTGCATCATAAATCCATAACTCTTCATAAAAATTCTCTTGCTCTAATCTGACTATATTTTCATGAGCCAAGAAGATGGTAGCCAGAAAAGAGTTAGACCAAGTGCCTAACATTTTTACTATCTCTAAAAATTCTACTCCTTGACCATTGACGAGATGCTCTGGTAATAGGACTTGTAGTTTTTCGATGCAGGCTTCTAGGTTCTCTGCGTGTGTTAAATCAAGAATATCATCTGATACTTCTGGAGCAACAATATTATAAGAGTCAAAGTTATACAGCTTTTGCTCACGACGATACATTCTCTCGTCTTCTTCTTCCTTAGCTTCCTGTAATGCTGTTATTAAATCTTTAAGCGTAAGTTTTCTAAAGCGCTTTGCTTTTTGTATGAATTTGCGCCTGAGAGCGGCTTCTAAGTCATCGAAAGTTATTTGTTTGATTTGCCCAGCGAGTTCTTCTTCAAGCATGGCGTCATCATCTAGCTCGCCATGTAATCCAATATTTAAGGCATCTTTAGATTGAGCCATTAATAAATCACTTTTCATGCGTAATAACACAGATGCATAAAAAATAGCCTTGCCGGCTTCTTTAAGATTGTCTCCAATATTAGTGTTGATGGCTTGTAAGTATTTGCTGGTAACTTTTTCAAGGTCTATATCCCAAGGATTGAGATCACCATCTCTTGCGAGATTGACTAGAATTTCAAGACTTGGTTCTTCTTGTACATTAATGGCAAGATCGTTGAGTTCCTCGTCTTCTTTGCTTGGCAATAAGTTCGTGTTACTTAGATTAGTAGCATAGAAGTTATCATTAGTGTATTCAGTCTTTGCCATCTATTATACTTGCGCCAATTGCAAGTCCTCCATGACACCTTCAGCAAGAATGTTTTTGATACCAATGACTCTACTGAATCCTTTGTTATTGACCGAGACACCAATAGCTCTGTCAGACTGTTCTAGCATTGGGCGTCTATGGCTTACTACTAAGAACTGAGTAGTTTCAGCATTGCGTCTAATCTTATGAGCGAGACGATCAACATTGACCCCATCTAGAGCAGAGTCAACTTCGTCGAAAGCATAGAAAGGCGCTGGATTGCATTGTTGTAGTGCAAACAAGAAGCTTAGAGCTGTTAATGATTTTTCACCACCACTCATAGCCTCTAATCGTTGCATTTTTTTACCTCTAGGTTGGGCTTTGATTACTAGCCCGCCACCAAAAACATCTTCCGGATCTTCTAGTATCAACTCACCTTGTCCAAAAGAAAGGTCTGCAAAAATTTCTCTGAAGTAATTGTCGACGGTGTTGAAATTTAACATGAAGCACTCTTTCTTATCATGCTTATAGCTACCAATCTTTGCGATTAACATCTCGCGCTCATTATTCAAAGTCTCTTGTTTTTGTACAATCTCTTCTTTTCTTTCATTGACTTCGTCGTACTCGTGAACAGCGTGCATATTGATGGGCTCCATAGAGCGCATTCTTTTTTCGATAGCTGTTAATTCAGCTTGCAGCTTACTAACATCTTCTTCTAATAACTCGACAGTTTCAAGCTCTGGATGTTCCTTGAGCTCCTCTAGTAATTGCTCTAAGTGCTCGTTGATTGAGATTAGTTTCTTTCTATGTTCAACGATCTTGAGTGCTGTAGATTCGATACTACTAGTGATCTCACCTTTACGCTGCCCAAGAGAGATGAGCTTACCTGAGATACTATCGCGTTGCTCTTGGCGTTCTGATAGTATCGCTTTGATATCTTCTAATTCTTGATTAACTATTTCAAGTTCAGCCTTTAGGTCGGCAATCTTTTGTTCGTGATTTGGTTTCTGTGTTTGTATAGAATCAATCTCTGTTTGAGATTCAGTGATTTTGTTTTGTAGCTTATCAATATTTTGATTGTTGAAATTTTTCTCTACTTCAATTGTTTTTGATTCATTGATGAGATTGTTTAACATTGTTTGATAGCGCTTGATTTCAATTTCTATCTCACGGCTTTCTTGAATCGCTGATTCTAGTTTGAGATCCTTCATTTCAGCAGCTAAGCCTTGTAAAGTAGCATCTTCTTTGTCGATAGCGACATCCAGATTTTTTATTTTGTAGCCGAGGCTTTCTTTTTCAGCAGTTATGGTCTCGAGTGCTTGAGCAGAAATTATAATCTCGTTTTTTTCTTTCTCATAACTTTCTTTGAGAGATTGTACTTGCACTTCAGAGATGCCACTTTGAGCTTGTTTCTCGCTGAATTCTTCCCTTAGCTTCTCTAATCTAGTTCTAGACTCTTCTAATTGTTGTTCAAGATTGTTGTGATCTTGTTTTAGTTTTTCTATGAAGCCAGCGAGTTCAATCTTCTGTTCTTCGAGTTTGACTTTTTGCCGTTCTATGTCGGCACCGAAGTGAATATTAGATTTAACAGCCGCACCACCAGTCATAGCTCCACTGCGCTCTACAAGATCACCTTGCACTGTAACAATACGATATCTACCGATTAGCTTACGAGCAATTTCTAGATTCTTTACTACAAGAGTGTCAGCAAGTGCGTAAGAGAAAGCATTGCTAAACTCATCACTAAAGCTCACAAGATTAATTGCCCAATCAATAACACCGCGTTCTTGAGGTAAAGGATAAGTCTTAGCTTCTCTAAGTTTGTTTAATGGTAAGAAGGTTGCTCTACCAGCTTTACTCTCGCGTAAAAACTCAATGCATTCTTGGGCTACATAGTCATCATCTACTACTACTGCTCTTAAGCGCGCACCAGCAGCGGTTTCTACTGCTTGTTGATATTCGCCAGCAACAGTCCCGAGTTGTGCGAGTGTTCCATGTACGCCGTCGATCTTAAGAACCATATCAACGGCTTTGCCGAAGCCCGCGGCATTAGCTGCTTGTTCTTGACCCTCTAGTTTATCTAGTTCACTAGTTATTTTTTTAAGCTTGAACTCCTGTTCATTTATTTCTTCTTTAGTAGCTCTTTGTTCTTCTTTAAGAGCCTGAGTGCTTCTGCTGAGGAACTCGATTTCTTCTTTGATGCTAACGCCACCAGCGCCATCAAAATTCAATTGTAGATTTTCGATTTTACGCAAAGAATCTTCAGCAGCAACTCTATGCTTGCTAATAGTTTCATTGAGGTTGTTTATTTTCTCCTCTAAGCGCGCCTGTTCTTGTTCTAGAGTAGATTTCTGAGCTTTGAGCTTGCTGACCTTGTCTTGACTGTCGATAACTGTTTGCGTGCTTAGGTTACTGTTTTTACTTTTGCTGAGAATTTGTTGTTGAATTTCTTCGTAACGTTTTTCTTCTGTTTCGATGTTGATTTTAATACTTGCAATTTCTTGAGTGAATTCCTGAGCTTTGAAATCAATATTCTTGAGAGTCTTTTTTAATTCTTTGATTTCGTTTACAGTGCGTTCTTGTTCGGCTAGTTCGTTCTCGATTTGACGTTGTAGATACTCAAGGGTACTTTCTTCTCTTGCGATTATTTCTTTCTGACTTTCTTTTTTTGCTTGTAATTCTTTTTCTTTACCTTCGCCAAGATCTTCGATTTCTTTTGATAGTCTATTAAGTTCTTCTTGAGCAGCGACCATACTTTCGTTGACGCTTTGTTGCTCTGTTTGTAAACTATTTTTTTGATTTTTGAAGCTTTCTAATTCTGTTTCAGTAGTATCTTTTTGGTTTTTGACTTGTTTGATTCTAACTACTAGAAACTGTCTCTCCAACTCGATCCTACGTTTTTTGAGTTCAGCATATTTAATAGCTTGATCACGTTGAGTTCTTAGTTGATCAAGTCTAACGTTTAATTCTTGTAGTATTGTAGATTGACTTTCGATTCTTTCTAGAACCACAGCAAGCTCTTTGTCAGCAAGTTCGATTTTGCGATCAAACTCACCGATCCCCGCGATCTCATCTATGATTTTGCGACGATCGATTGAGTTCATGCTAATGATCGAAGATACGTCACCTTGCATTACGACGTTGTATCCTTTTGGAGTGATGTTGTGTTTGCTGAGTTGGTCATGTACTTCGCGTAAAGTACAAGCATTGTCATTCAAAAAATATTTACTATCATAACCATCTTTTTTTACGCGAATTTTTCTTTGGACTACAAGTTCTTCACCATTTTGTTCATTAAGAAAAGTAACTTTAACGCCACATTCATTGCGCCCAGTAATATTGTTTAATAAATCAGTTAACTTCTCAGCGCGCATGTTTCGAGTAGTTGTTAAACCAAGAGCAAACATCAGAGAGTCGACGACATTAGATTTACCAGAACCATTAGGTCCAGATATTGTCGAGAAACCTGGCAAAAAAGGGATAGTGGTTTTTTCACCAAAACTTTTAAAATTATCCAGTTCTATCTCTTTGATACGCATGCGTTTTCTTTTTATTTAAGACGTTGATTTACAATTTAGGCTCCCAGAATTTGTAAAAACAACCTCACATCTAGCCTATGACAACACTGGTAAACATGCAAGTCATTTTATGTTACCACTATTATTTTAGCGCAGCAGGGCTGGATCTTCTCACCCCCGTAATTGTTAAAAAAAAATAATCACAAACTGAATTGACAGGGTCCTAAATTGTTAATATAATTCTTTATTAGAGGCTTTTCGTTACTTGGAAGCCTAACTTTGTTTTGCAGATTTCTAGGTGATTTCGCCATAAGTCTTAAGAAATCTACCCGGCTGTTGCTCTAACTTGCTAAATTTAATAGCACTGTCCTAATTAAACCAACTTTATGTACCAACAAGCACTAGAACTAGAAAGAAATGAACAAGGAAATAATCCTAACAAAGAACAGGATAAATTAAACAGTATTGTTGAGGCTTTATCTAATAATGACCTGCAAAAAGCTCGTGATTTGTTACTGGAACAGATTACTCTTAGCGTTGGCCAAAGCTCTAGTTGGGACTCACCGCAGTATCGCGGAGATAAGGGTGTGCAAAAAAGTATTAACCTTGACTCTACCCGTAATCGTAATTTAACTTTTTTTGGTTTAGAAACTTTGCGTGATAGATATTTCTTGCGTGATGCTAAGGGGGTGATTTGTGAAGATCCCCAGATGTTCTTTGCTCGTGTTGCGACCGGAATCGCTCGTGGTGACAAGGAACTAGCTCAGGATCTTTATGATTTGATGTCACGTAATTGGTTTATGCCAGCGACTCCGGTGTTGACTAATTCGGCTACGAATCGCGGCGCCCAAATTAGTTGCTTCTTAAATATAGTCGGTGACTCAATTTCAGATATTTTTAAAACTTTTGAGGAGAACGCTTTTCTTGCTAAAGGTGGTGGCGGCATTGGTACTAACTGGTCGCAAGTTAGAGGTCATAATTCTAAACTTAGCTCTGGTGGTCGTTCTTCCGGAACCATTCCTTTTCTTAAAGTTATGGACAGCGCTACCCTAGCTGTTTCCCAGGGCAACACTCGCAGAGGAGCAGCGGCGGTCTATATGAATGTGAACCATCCTGATATTGAGGAGTTCGTTGATATTCGTCGTCCAACTGGGGGCGATGAGAATCGCAGATGTCTCAATTTGCATCATGGAGTAGTGATTAGTGATGAGTTTATGCGCTCGGTGCGTGCTAAGACTAAGTTTGATTTGAGATGTTCACATACTGGTGATGTCATTAAAACTATAGATGCGTTTGATCTCTGGAAAAAAATTCTTAAAAACAGAGTTGAGACTGGTGAGCCTTATATTATGTTCTCTGATACAGTCAACAAGGCTGTTCCAGAGCATCATCGTGCTAAAGGGCTAACTGTTAATCAATCGAATCTTTGTTCTGAGATTACATTGCCGACTAATCGTGAGCGCACGGCCGTTTGTTGTCTTGGTTCACTGAATCTAGAGACTTGGGATGAATGGGAAAGCGAAAAAGAATTTGTGATTTATACAGCAGTCAAAGCACTTGATAATGTGCTTGATAATTTTATTCAAACTGCTGATTCGCGTGATTATAAACGTGCCGTACAGTCCGCTAAGCAAGAGCGTTCTATTGGTTTAGGTATGATGGGCTATCATGGGCTGCTGATGAAAAAACACATTCCCTTTGAGAGCGTGCAGGCGCGTGCCTTAAATAAAATAGTCTTCAAGGCTATTCATGAGAATGCTAAGAAAGCTTCAAGGCAATTGGCTGTCGAGAGAGGTCCTTGTCCTGATGGTGGAGATCAGCGTAATAGTTATATTCTTGCGATAGCACCAACAGCAAATATCTCTGTTATTTGTGGTGGTGCAACGCCTTGTATAGAGCCGATTGCAGGTAATGCTTATTTGCAAAAAACTTTAAGTGGGAGTTTCTTAGTGAAGAATCCTTACTTAGAAGAATTGCTTGTGTCGAAGGGCAAGGATACTGCTGAGGTTTGGAGGCAAATCATTGCTTATAAGGGTAGCGTACAGCCGTTAGATTTCTTGACCGATGAAGAAAAGAAGATTTTCAAGACGGCTTACGAATTGAATATGAATGAATTGGTGCAACAAGCAGCTGATAGGCAGCAATATATTTGCCAGTCTCAATCGTTGAACCTATTCATGAAATCCCCGATCAGTGGTAAGTATCTCAATGAGCTACATTTGAAGGCGCATGAACTTGGAGTGAAGACGCTTTATTATTTACGCTCGGAGTCTGTGATTGAGGCTGATTCTATTGATAGTTCTTC
>CAZKFA010000010.1:0-1195 GCA_964551925.1 uncultured Gammaproteobacteria bacterium | reverse complement strand
GTTGATCTTGTCAAAACTCAAGCACAATTAGCTCATAGTGAATTGCAGGTTGAAACGGATGATGGTTCTGTCACTATCATATTAAACGGACAGGGTGAATTCAAAAATATAAAAATAGACCCAAGTGTGCTTAATCTTGGGGTGCGAGTGTTAGAGAAAAAAATACTAGAAGTTTTGAAGAAGGCTAATAAGCAATCGGCTGCTTTGACTAAAAATAGCCTCGATAAAATTATTAAAGGTCTAGGACTTTAGCTGATGCAATATACTAAAGCACTTGCTGATTTGATAGAAGAATTTAGAAAATTTCCGGGAGTTGGCCCAAGATCTGCTCAGCGAATGGCTTTTAGCTATCTTAAAAAAACACCAGAGCAGGCACAGAAATTTCTTGAGATTTTTCGGTTAGCAAAGGAAACTATTAAATATTGTAAGCAATGTTTTAATTTAACTACTGACAATACTTGTGAGATTTGTTTAGATTCTCGTCGTGATAAGGCGTATATTTGTGTAGTTGAGACGGTTAAAGATTTGATAGCGATTGAACGCACTCATGGCTTTCGTGGACTTTATCATGTGCTTGGCGGGGTTATTTCACCGTTAGATGGTATTGGAATAGAAGATTTGACGATTAATAATTTATTTGAACGAGTGGCAATGCTTGATCTGCCTGATGTAGAGATTATTCTGGCGCTGGGTCTTAGTACTGAAGGAGAGGCGACTATGCTTTATTTACGCCGCTTATTAGGACAAATACCAAATCGCAAGATCACTATAACCCGCTTGGCTCATGGCTTACCAGTGGGAGCAGATTTAGATTATACTGACGAGGTTACTTTGATTAAGGCACTTGAAGCGAGGGTCTTGGTATAATTAATATATGACTCTCTCTAACGAACAAGTGAAACATATTGCTAAGCTAGCCAGATTGCCCTTAGCAGAAGATGAGCTTACTAAGTATGCTAGCGATCTTAACGCTATTCTTGGTTACGTTGAGCAGTTACAAGAGCTTGATACCACTGGCGTTGAACCAATGGTAGCCGCGGTCAAGCATCAAAAAGCTTGGCGCGAAGATAAAATTATAGAAAGCGACACGGTAGCGATGCTGGCTAATGCCCCAGATAAAGAAGACACGGCTATCAAAGTGCCGCAGATGAGTTAGCCCTTGACACCGGGGTTATCTTGATGATATGATTTTAGA
>CAZKFA010000009.1:0-54455 GCA_964551925.1 uncultured Gammaproteobacteria bacterium | reverse complement strand
CAAAAACTTAAGCGAGGCGTCATTACACCAACACAAACTTCTCACCAAGGTAATGTTTACGCACCATCGCGTCATCAGCGATCTCACGCGAAGTACCCTCACGAATAATTTTACCGTCTTGGATAATATAGGCTCTGTCAGTGATTGACAGGGTTGCTGCAGGATTGTGATCGGTGATCAAGAGACCGATATTTTTGCGTTTACAAAGATCATGAATTAAAGCTTGGATATCACTAATAGCAATTGGATCGATACCAGTAAAAGGTTCATCCAGTAAAATAAACTTGGGGTCAGTCACTAGCGCACGCGCAATTTCTAACCTACGGCGCTCGCCACCTGAAAGACTGATGGCTGGGGTGTTTGCAAGATGATAAATACCAAACTCTTGAAGCGTCGCATTAATTTTATCCTTATATAATTTTGGATCATAATTCTTCACTTCCAAAACCAATTTCAAATTATCAAAACAAGATAGCTGCCTAAACGCACTTGGCTCCTGCGTTAAATAACCAATACCACGAAAAGAACGTTCATGGATCTTCATCTGAGTAATGTCTTCACCAGCCAAATAGACTCGCCCACTATTTGGACGAACAAGTCCAACGACTATATCAAAACTAGTCGTTTTACCAGCACCATTGGGTCCCAATAAAGCGACTATTTCACCAGAGTGAACCTTGAAGCTTATATCATTAACAACGGGGCGACCGTTGTAGACTTTAACCAGCCTCTCTGTTTCTAGAGTATTTGACAACATTTTTTCAAGGTGTCCTTAAAATGATTGTGGTCTTTTATTGAAAGAGAAAGAGTTTTTACGTCTTGCTTCTTCCTTCTTACGCTTCTTCTTATCACGTTTATTTTCGTGATGTCTACGTTTCTTGATTTCAAGAATAATACCAGCTTTAAGCACTTCACGCTTGAAACGTCTTAGCGCGGCCTCAACTGATTCGCCATCTTGAACTTTAACTTCGGTTACCAAAGAATATCACCTTCCTTAATTGGGACTTGGAAAAATATAGCATCTAACTAGGTATTTTTGCCATTGCCCATGTTTTCTTTATTATTAGACCCTTTTCAGGCATCATTATCGCTAAACCAAGCAACTATAGTGCCTTTTCTAACACGTCCTTCATTAATATGACGATCACCAGAAGCCGCAAGCATCTGCGCCTGCCGTAAGTCATAGACCCAACGCTTATGCTCTGGGTGCTCATTATTCTGATACTGCACCAAATAGTATTGGCAGGCTTTAAGCGAGATCGCATTATCACTAGAGAGTCCAAATCCTCTACAAACCAGTGGACGCGCTTCATAACAAGAACATTTATCACCATCCAAAAAAGGACAGGTGAACTTAAAGTTATGTGGATTCTCTGGAGGATTGACTTTATCAGGCGCTGCTTCTTGGATAATCACGGGCAAACGCTCACTATACAAGCTTTCGTAATGAGCTTGAATCTCCTCAGACTTTTGCTTTATTTTTGCAATCGGGTAATTATTTTTTTGCATCCAAGAATGAAGATACCGGTATTCCGTCTCTGTCATTGTCGGGAAGGTATACTTGCAACAATCACTACATTCAAAATATTCACAGCTTTCTTTATGGACTCCACTACGAGTTAGAACTTCATCTTGCAACTGATCACACTCAACCAAAACACTCTGCCAGTTCTCAAAAACTTGAGCAGCAGGAAAAAACTTCTGATTGCCAATAGTTTTTAACTTTGCTTTTTTATTGGTAGGCTCATTAGCCTTGCGAAATTGTTCTAAGGATAACTCAGCTTGCTGCAGGTCACCGATCCTCCTATAGTACAAAGCCAATAGAAATGCGCTATCCATAGCACCAAGATATTCTTTATGACGTTCAATCGCTTGCAATAATTCAGGAAACTTTGCAGTTAAATTATTTTCGATTATATAAATCCCATAAGCAAATACTATTTCTGGAAGAGCCTCACTTAAAGCAAAAAAGTTACAATCAGGAAAAACAAAAACTCTTTTCAATGAATCATAGAGCGTAATTAAATCAAGAGCGATACTCTTAGATATTTTTTTGCGCAAGAATAATTCTTGGTTACCAAATGGGAAGATATCAGCCGCCACCACTGACTGCGTCCGCATTAGTTGATTCAAAAGCTTAAGTGCTTTAAATTGACTACTTGCAATCAAGCTTGGATCTGCCTTAATCACAGACTCGAATTCCTGATGTTTGCCTAGAACAAATAGGGATAAGAGCCTAAGGTAATTAGTATCTGCATCTTGCTCAGAGTTCTTAGAGAGCTCAGCCTGCAGCCTAACGTTAAACTCCGATCTATTAAAACTCTGCAAACCAGAGTCTCTGGGGTTAATACTATCAAGGCTAAAAATATTTTTTTTCACTGGAGCTAAGATAAATAATATATTAAATATGAAAAAAATGGCCAAAGGAGAACAAATGGGCCTTGGCCAATACGCAAATATCAGATAAAATTAATCTTGCATATGCATCCTTTTTGTACAGTTTGCGGCGTCAAACTTACCACCACCAACCAGGTTTCTTATAGACCTAACTCATGCAGAGATTGCGAGTTAGAACGTAAACGCTTATATTCACTTAAACGCAAAGCTGATTCAGCTAAACGTAATAAAAGTAAGGCAAAAACCAAAATTAAAAAAGCTAAACCTAAAGCCAAAGCTGCTACAAAATCAAAAACCAAAGTAAAAGCTGTAAAAAAAGTTCTAAAAAAAACAACCAAGCCTAAAAAGACTAAAGCTGATACCCTAAAGCTACAAAAAGAACGCGAAAAACTCAAAAAGCAAAGAGAGAGAGAACAGCAACAAAGGCTACGAGAGCGTGAGAGAGAACGTATTGCCAAGGAGCGTGAACGCATCCAAGCTGCAAAACTCAAAGAGAAGGAGCGTTTACAGAAGATTAAATTACGGGATCAGCTTAGCAAACAACGCGAGAAAGACAAGCTCAATAAACAAAAAGAACGTGAGAAAGAGCGCCTTCGCAAGTTAAAAGAAAAAGAGCAACTCAAAAAAGATAAAGAGCTTGCAAGAGAACAGAAGCGCTTAGCAAAAGAAGCTGAGAAAGAAAACAAGCGTAAAGAACGCGAAGAACTTAAACGCAAGAAAAAAGAAGATAAGGAACGTAAAACAAAAGAAAAAGCTGAGCGTGAACGCAAAGAAAAAGCTCGCAAGCGCTTACTTGATATGAACATCATTACTGACCTGCCAGAATATGTTCTGACAAATTCGACGACTTTAAACAAAGTAAAGAAAAGACGCCTTGGCAAAAAAAACAAGCCCACTAAAACTATTGAACCAAACAGTAAAAATAGAATAGTTGCAGAAGTTGAGAAACAAGACTATAAGCCATTTAATCCAGAGGGAGAGGATCTTGGAGAAACTCTAAGGGCTCCATCCAGTACTCCATGGGAAGGTTCTAATTTCAAAATAGTCAACGGTAGTTTTGTATCTCAAACCGAAAATGATATGGAAGAGAGTCGTGGACCAAGCGAAGATGAAATCAAAAATATTATCGAACGCATACGCCTTGAACATAAGACGCGCAAGGATTAAACACTCCCTTAAGATATTTACAAAACTTTTTAAATACTGAGTTATCATTCGCCTAGTCTAGGGTAGGTTGTATGGGGAACCAACAAGAAGAACGAGACGTCCTTCCATGTCGTACCCCTTATTATGCGTAAAATTCAAACCATACTTTCTCTATTAATTTTCACCACTCAATTGTTGCCTTTGATGAAGGTTGTTGCAGCATCAGATTCTGACTTCGATAATCTTATTGCAGCTGATGACGAGGGCTGGGACGAAGAAGAAGATTTAGGAGATGAAGAAGATTGGGGCGATGAAGAAGATTGGAGTGATGAAGAAGATGACAATGGATTCTATGCCGCACCAGCAACTAAATCGACGACTTTAACTGATTTACGTCCAGTAACAACGAATGCTACTCCAACAACAGCTAGTACGACAGCAGCAGTAACACCAACTACTACTAGTCCATCAGCTTCAGCAGGGGAAATAGCAAGCTTGGAATCATTAGAGAAAGAGACTCAGGCTAAGATTGAAGCAGAGAAATTAAGCGCAGAGAAACTAGCAGAGGAACAGGAAGCTAACAACAAAAAATTTGTACAACTCGCAAATACTTTCAATAGAACGAAAGAAGATTTTGAAAGATTATATTCACAATATGGAGACCAACTCATCGGTCTAAATCCGGACAATCCTAAAGACTTAAAAGAAATAGAAAAATTTATCGAAATAGTTGGCATACCAAAAAGCGAACGCAAAGCTCCTCAACCAGTTAAAGAACAACCAAAATTAGCTTTTGATCCACTTGTAAGTTTCTCAGCACGTAACATTGCAACTAGAGATGCGTTTGCAACATTAGCAAGAGTCTCTGGTAAAAGCATTACTGTAAGTGGCTCAATTCAAGATAGAGACTTAATTTCAGTAGTTGAAATCAAAAACCAACCTTTCTCACAAGCCTTCTTAAGTCTAATTGAAGCAGCGGATGTAGATTTCTCTGTAACAGGAGATACTTACACTATTCTGAAGAAAAATGCGCAGCGTCCAAACAGCTTAGCTCCCTCTTCACTCATATCCAGTGATGTTGATTTAAACCTACCATTAGACGAAAGATTCGCCGATCTAATCTACGATAATGAAGATTTATCTTCCATTATTAAAGATATCGCCAACAAATATGCTGTCGATGTAATGCTTACAGCAACTCCAACTGAGAAGATCACATTAAGAATTAGAGGCGTCAATGTATCAGAAGCTTTTGATTTAGTTTTTGCAGGCAGTCAATTTAACTATACTCGCAAAGGAGATACTTTTGTGGTCTACAGCTCTGCCAACAAGAATTTCTCCCTAGATCGCAAAACCATTCTATTTCCAATAAAATACCTTGAAGCCCAATCAGCAAGCCAATTGCTGCCTGCTGAGCTCAAGGGTTTAGTACAAATCAGCACTAATCAAAATGCCTTTATCGCTGAAGGCTCCAAACAAGAACTGGCTAAACTTTATGATTTCTTGAGGACTATTGACAAACCAGTTCCACAAGTTGAATTGAGCGTGCAATTAGTTGAAGTATCGAAGGCTTTTGGCCGTAATAATGATATCTTACAAACACCTTTTGGTCTTGGACGCATCGGCAAAGTAACCTCTAAAACTGTTGGTACAACTACAACCTCATCTACATCAGGATTTGATCTCAACTTTGGATCTAACAAGCTTAATATATTTAATAATCAACCAACCTATACTCAAACAAGTAGCAATACTTCTATCAAAGTCAATCAAAGACTCTTAGTAACCAGCGGCAAAAGCGCTAAAATAAATTTAGACAAAGATGTTAACGTTGTTCTTAACTCTGGAGATACTGGCAATCAAGGAGTTGGAGTAGTACAGAACCAGCGTATCCAAAGAATTACAGCTGGTAACTCCATGGATATCACACCTGTTGTGGGTGGTGGTGGTGTCATTACCGTTAAAGTTGACGTTGAAGTTTCAGCTAACAGCGCGGTCAATGACAAAACTGGGGTACCCGCTCAAACCTTCAGAAGACGCTTATCATCAGAAGTTCAAGTCCTTAACAATGAAACTATTGCACTAGGTGGGTTATTTGATGACAATAATAGTAATGCTAGAACACAAGAGATACCATTCATCAGCAAAATTCCTGTGATCGGACATCTCTTTGCAAATAACTCTAAGACAAAAAACTTAACTGAGCTTCTCATTCTTATCACTCCTCATGTCCGTGATAGCAGTGATGTTGAAGAAGTATTTATACAAGCAGAAGGAAATATGTAATGAATAGAATACTTAAGTTATCAATCGCCATATTATTATTAATGAGCTCTACAACTCAATCAGCAAGGAGTATTATTGATATGGATGATGTAGCTAGACTTCTAGAAAAAAAACATCCGCAAGAAGTTATCATTGTCAACTATCAAGACTCACCAGTAATAATCAAGTCTGCCACTATTGAAGATCTTGGCTCAGCAAGATTTAAAAACTTTCAGGGTGTATTCAATACTTATCAAGCAACCGTGAAGAATCAAACAAATCGCAGAGTCTTGTCATATCAACTCAAATGGATACTAAAACATCCTTTCAAAAACTATGCTGAGAAAGTAATAGTAGTCAACAACATTGATACTCTAGGTCCAAAAGCAGACCAGTCTATCTTATTCAGAACTGATAAATATTATCGTGATGATGCTTTTTACTTTGTTGAGATCTCTAAAGTTCAGTTTGATGATGAGACTATATGGGAAGTAGATCCGAGTAGTTACACTATCTATGGATTAATCAAACAAAAAATACAATCAATAAAAGAAGCAGATGCAAGTAAATTGAGCAAAGAAGAATTAGCTAAACTACAAGCAGACGGAATCATTAGCGGAGCTACTGCTAATGGAGTTAGCTTAGACGCTAATGGTAACGCTCTAAACTTAGACCACAAAACTACTACAGCATTAGAAATCCTACAAGAAGCTGAAAAAGCAGCTGAACAAATACTCAAAGATGCTGAATCTGCTATCGAAAAGAAACTACATCAAGCTGAAGTAGATGGCGAAAGACAACTACATGACACCGAATCATCTATCCAGAATGAGTTGCGCGACGTAGAAAAAACTCTTGAAACAGAAGTTATTAAATAGTTATAGCTATTGAATTTTTCTTAAAAAGTTCTAACAGCTTGTTAGCAGTAGCTCTGTAATCTTGCTCATCTTTCCAGAAAGTTTCAGGTGCTTCGATACTCTTAGGGATGGTCAAACCAAGAATCTCATGCTTGTAACATTCTTCCTTAGCCAGACTGCCAGAATTAATAGCATGAATAATCGAACGAGTTATTTCGATAGACATACGTTTACCTTTGCCGTAAGAACCACCAGCCCAGCCAGTATTCACCAACCAACAACTAACCTTAGCGTGACTAATACGATCTCTGAGTAAGTCACCATAGATCTTGGGAGCAAGTGGCATAAAAGGCGCTCCAAAACAAGGACTAAAAACAGCTTGCGGCTCTACCACACCAATCTCAGTACCAGGAATACGCGCAGTATAACCAAGCAGAAATTGTTCAGAAGCTTCTTCAGGACTGAGTTTAGCGACTGCTGGCAATACTCCAAACGCGTCACAAGTTAGCATGATAATATTTTTGGGATTCTTGCGTACAAACCTATCGAGCTGAGCATTAGGAATAAATATTAATGGATAAGAGATGCGTCCGTTCTCGGTGATTGATTTATCAAAATAATCTAGCTCTCTATTGTCATTCATAGCAACATTCTCAACTGTGGTGCCGAAATGACGCGAAGCATTATAAATCTCTGGTTCAGTTTTAGCAGTCAAGCCAATAGACTTAGCGTAACAACCATTCTCAAAATTAAAGACACCTTCATCAGACCAGCCATGCTCATCATCACCAATCAGCAATCTCTCAGGATCGGCTGATAGAGTGGTTTTGCCAGTGCCAGACAAGCCAAAGAAGATACTAACTTCACCTTGAGCATTAGTATTAGCGGAACAATGCATAGGCATAATATTACGTTGTGGATAAATGAAATTTAAAATACAAAAAACGGATTTTTTGATTTCACCAGCGTAGGCTGTGCCACCAATGATTACTTCTTTAGAACTATAATTAACTATAATAAAAGTCCCTGAGTTAAGCTCAGGTTCTAGCTTTGGATCAGCAGTAAAATTTGGAGCATGATAAACAGTGTATTCAGGAAAGTAGTTATCAATAATTTCTTCACCATAACTTAAGCGAGCAGAATTAGTGTTAATCACTGACAACATGTTACGTGCAAACAAGCTATGAAAAGCAGTCTCTGTAACGACTCTAACAGCAACAGAATTCTTCGGATCGGCTCCTGCGATAGTATCTTGGACATAAAGCTCTCTATTAGATAGATGATTTATAACTTGCGTTCTTAATCGCTCGTAAGCCTCTTGCGATATGGGTTTGTTAATCTTGCCCCAATTAACCAAATCTGTGGTCAGAGTATCTTTGACTATAAATTTATCATTAGCAGAACGTCCTGTATGCTTACCAGTGCTGGTAACAAGTGCGCCGCGGTCCGAAAGCTGAGCTTCCCCATTCAACAAAGCATATTCATAAAGCTGAGCTGTTTTAAGATTAATACGAGCAGTACTGAGATCAAGTTGCATGTATTTATTTTACATGGTCTAGTACTTAAAGTCTTATATTAGCTTTAGCAGCAGCAGTCTTGATAGTATCAATTATCGCTGGATCTGCATTCAATGCTTTCTCAGCACCAGAACAGCAAAAAAGTGTTCCATGATCTCCCGAGAACACAGAATCAACTATTGAACGCTCTAGACCATTAAAAGGGATAGCTAGTTGCATATCTACAATTTTGTCTTGATTAGCATCAAACCGCAAAGATGCAAGAAGAGGATGCCCACCACTTCCCTTGACACAGATTCCATACATAGCAGAATTTTCTAATTCAAACCTACCACTTTTCAAAACATCTTTTAAGTGTTCTAATTGCTGCAACAAAATTGCCTGAGCTGCTGCTTCTTTGATGATACTGCCGAGAGCTGCTAATTTAGTTACACTAGCTTTGGCTGGGTCAGCGTGTATGACGCTTGCCAACTGCTCAATAGCTTTTGCTCTTGTTGCAGTATGATTATTGGGATGAGAATGTGCGTCTTGTTTTGATACTCTGGACTTATCAGCTCGCTGCAAAAGATCAGGAACAACAGTTAGCAAATGCTCATAAAGTGCTGGCAACTTAAGATTCATATCTTGATAATAATAACATGCGCCTTCGTTCAAAGCAATACGGCTTGACTTATTCCTGCACAAGTCTAGTAATTTTGGGATATTTGGGTATATAGTATCTAATATGAAGCAAGCAAAAGTAACAGTTATAGGCGCAGGTAATGTCGGAGCAACAGCTGCACAAAGACTCATAGAAAAAAATATCGCTAATGTAGTGATGATAGATATCATGGGTGGAGTTGCTGCTGGTAAAGCTCTTGATCTAATGGAAGCTAGACCAGTCGAATTGCATGATCGTAATATTCAAGGTGGCGATGATTATTCGCTCAGTGCTAATTCTGATGTGGTGCTTATAACCGCTGGCTTAGCGCGCAAGCCAGGTATGAGTCGCGATGATCTCTTACTGAAGAACGCGCACATAGTCTCAGCTTGCGTAGAGAGTGCTTACAAATATTCACCAAATGCAATCTACATCGTTGTTTCTAACCCAGTCGATGCGATGACCCAATTAACTTATCAAATTCTTAGCAGTAAAAAAGTGCCGACCAATAAAATCATTGGCATGGCTGGAGTGCTTGACAGTTCACGCATGGCATTTTTTATTGCTGAAGCTTTAAATGTTTCAATTAAAAATGTTCAACCTTGTGTACTTGGCGGACATGGTGATGACATGGTGCCGATCGCGAGATATACCACTGTCGCCGGTATCCCGCTCACTGAGCTGCTTTCAGCAGAGAAGATCCAAGCAATTATTGAACGCACTCAGAAGGGTGGTATTGAGATTGTTAACCTACTTGGAACTGGTTCAGCATTCTACGCTCCAGCTTCTAGTTCTGTAGAGATGATAGAAGCAATTCTTTTTGACAAAAAACAGATTCTTCCTTGCTCTTGTTTATTAACAGGACAATATGGCATAGATGGAGTCTTCGTTGGCGTACCAACCAAACTTGGTGCTAATGGTATCGAAGAAATACTAGAACTTAAACTAACCCCTGATGAGCTCAAAGCCTTACAAGCCTCTGCGAATTCAGTACGTAACAATGTCAAGAAGCTCGCTGAACTGCAAGCTACAGCTTAGTTTTGGAGTTCTATCAATTATTAATATTAATTACCATAGCCAGCTTAAGCGGTACAGTAACTGGCTTTGGTACGTCTACTATCATGATGCCGATTATGATTATGTTCTATCCTCTCACTGAAGCTTTGGTCTTCGTTACTATTATTCATTGGTTTAATGCTATTTGGCGATTACTTTATTTTCGTAAAGGCTTTGATAGCAAGTTAGTTTGGAGTTTTGGTTTAAGCGGAGTAATTACTGCTATCTTGGGAGCTAAGTTAGTTTTTAGCAGTGATGAGCATCTTATCATCAAGTCAATGGCTATTTTTCTTTTTTGTTATTCTGGATTTTTGTTAGTGCAACCAAATTTCAAACTCAAATTCTCTTGGCTTACAGCAAATATCGGCGGCGTGCTATCTGGCTTCACTGCTGGTATCTTTGGCATGGGCGGGGCTATACGCAGTGCTATATTAGCAGCTTTTGACTTGCCAAAAGAAATCTACCTTGCCAATTCCGCTCTGCTATTGGTTTGTATAGACAGCTCTCGATTAATTACTTATCTAAGTGAAGGCATAGAAGTTAGTCATCTGTTAAATTTAGGATTCATAAAATTAATTATTGCCATCTTGGTTTCTTTTATTGGAGTAAGTATTGGCAAAAATATAGTAGATAAAATTCCACAAAAATATTTTCGCTTGATAGTTGCTTTGTTTTTGTTTGCAGTAAGTATTAGGCTCTTGTTTATTTAACCCAAACTTCGATATTATCGATACCGTAGGATTCAGTATCTCCAACAACAGTCCCTAACGTAGAACGAAAACCAATAGTCACAGAACTTGCAGTATGATTGGCTCTCATCTCTTGACCCCTAAGAACGAAATCAGTCCAGCTCGCTGAAGCACAAAGATTATAGCGGAAGGAATCAGCATAAGAGGTTCTTGGTGTAGTCCAAACATCAACACCAGCAATTTGTCCGAAGCCAGTTTCAGGATCATCCCAACTATCAAGCGAATAATAATTGAATTTTACTTTCACTTGAGTGTGAGTTGGTAAACCACTGATTGTTCTTGATAGTGAATTAAGGATCTCGGCTCCACCCAAAATACGATTACCAGTACCGCAAGTAATGGTACTATTATTATTCCAACCTGTCGGTGCAGTCTCAAATCTATCAGAATAAACCAGAGTCCAACCGGTATTGATATCGTTAGAATCCACTACCTGATTGCCATAGAGATCATTATTGCCATCATCAGCATAGTAAGCATAAATTTTCCCGCTTTCATTAGAGCGGAAATTTAATCCAGCAAAGCGATAGTCTCTGTTAACCAAAGATAGCTTCTCTTCAGCTCCCCAACTAGCCATAGCATCATCAGATTTCTGTATTAATATTTGATTGATATTACCACCTGCGTTATAAGTCACATTACGCAATAATACAACTTGGTCATTAGCAGAATCATAGGCAAGGTCACATTGATATTGATAAGTTGCCAGTGAATCGGGAACTGCACTTATAGTACCAGGAACTCCAGCGCTACTAAACACTACAGTGTTAATTGCACCTGTAAGGCTGTGAGTATCATTGTTATAGCAAAAATAGACTTCACTAGTAGTACTATTAACAGTTAAACCCCATGCATGCTTCCAAAAATCATTGTTAACAACTGAAGAATCTAAAGTTGCAGCAGCATTCCAAGTATTAGAGCCTGGAGTATAGACAGCGTAAGTAATTTTATTTGCCGCATCATCATGATACAAAGCTAATACCTTACCACTACTCAATGGTGCTAATTTAAAATCACTATTATAAGCACCAGTACTAACTAATCCACTTGGATAATTTGATGCGGAACTCCAATTGGCAGCTACATGGCAATTACTACTACATTTGGCCATCGCCGGGAAATTACCATTATAATAGTTAGCTAGAGCAGCATAAAGCACACCTGTATTTGACTTGGTTATTGAGTAACCAGACAGGTAATGAACATCAACGCTAGTATTGCTAGTAATAGCAACTTCTGGTGTTACTGCATCAGAAGAAGCAGTATCCAAGCTCATATAATAAAGCCTATTCTGACCATCACTATTATAAATTATATGGATCTTAGTTCCGGTATCACCAGGAGTCCACTTATCATACCAAACAATCAATCCATCACAATCAGTGACTGTGTTTAAGAGGACTCTTGCACCCCAAGTCTGTCCACCATCAGTGGTCTTGCGATAGAAAGGATTCTCATTTGCTGCAAGGGCAAAGATATAGCCAGTAGTTGCCGATGTGAATACTAGTGATGGCGATCTTTCAGCTCTAATCTCCGAATGAATATCACTGTCAATAGGGATATCCATTCGTACAGTACCTACTGCTGCTCCTATCTCCATACTATCACTACTAGTACTACCACCAAATGGCATCCATTCTACTTCTTTAATTAAACCTTGAGCATTATTAGCACCTGTAGATTTAAATAAGTCACCTTCTTGCACAATAAAATAATCATCCTTTTTAACTGGCATAAGTGAGCTTGTTGAATGAGTTCGAGTTATTCCATAACCATATAACCAATCAGCAGCAGCAGTAAAGGTTGTAGGTGAGCTGGTGTTGCCAGTATAGCCAATCAATGAAGTATGCGTGAATGAAGCATCTGTTCCTGCAATCTTCATATTCACAAAACCATCTGTAGGAGCGCGATACACCCTACCCAAGTCTATCTCTTGCCAATCACTAAAGAAATTAGCAATCGTTGTACCATTAGCAAAATTTACGTTACTTGCAGTAAGAGTACCATTAACAGTAAGATTTGAAACATTTGCATTATTTGCAAATGAAACATTGGCTTCAGAACCAAATAGTACATTGCCGTTGATTACTGTATCTCCAGTCAAAGTAGCACTGCTAAAACTGCTACTGCTAGTATTCGCCATAGCACCATTACGTGTCAATTTAACTGCAGCAAAAGCTTCATCACCCTGAAAATATAATTCTGAATCAGCAGAACTGACAAATAACTTTCCGTAATTTCCATTGCGGGTTGCAGCATCAACTTGCTCTTTAAAAGCCATCATGCCATTAACTGTAAGTTTCGATGGTGGTGTCCTAACTCCGATTCCTAAATTAGAACGTTCTGGTATAAATTCAACTCCGGCCCCATCGTTGAGAGACGCGTGGCTACTTGGCAATAAAAACATCGCACAGACAACACAAATCATGATGATAGATATAAATCTTTTCATCTAGTTAACGTATTCCTCGGTCTTCTGGATAACATCTCAACTAAATGGTTGACTTCCCAATGTAAAAGGCTCTTTGCCCCTTGCATTTCAAGTCAAACTGATGATCGATTAAGACCTTATTTAATCAATATTTGCCAATTTTAAAGTAATCAGCCTATTTCAAACTGGGTGCTAGAATCGTAAAAAAATCTACTTCCCAATTCTCAAAATGACTAGCATAATCAAGATCCATATCTTTACGGCTAATCATAGCTTTGGCTCCCAAGCGAGCAAGACTCTCGTCTACTTGCCGTCCGCAACCACAAAAATCCTGATAGCTTTTGTCACCCATTGCAAGGACAGTATAACGACTATTAGATAAGTCTGGTGACTTTGCTGTGTATAACTCTTTACAGAATTTCTCACAAGAACCAGGAGGATCACCTTCACCCCAAGTTGAGATGACAATGACGATATTTTCCATACCACTAAGATCCGCCACCGTAACATCTTTGAGGTTGCGTTTAACAACTTCAAACTTAAGATGCTTGGCAATTTCTTTAGCTGTAAGCTCTATACTAGTAGCTAACTTCTCTGAGTTACCTGATTCACTGCCGAATAATACGTTTAACACTTTACTCATACCGTAATCCCCACTGCCTTCAATGCCGCTTCTACAGCACGTTTGGAGATACCACCATCACTTGGCTTGAGATTGGCAGGATCAGCCGATGCTTTGAGCTTAGCTTGCTGCCCCTTGGATACTTTGCCTTTGAGTTCAAAATAGCTTCTTGATTGCTCTTGAGTAAGAGTCAATCTCTTGATGTCATAGACAAGATCCTCTCTAGTTTCTTCAGACATCTCAAAATCAACCGTGTTAATAATACAATCAGTGGGGCAAACCTCTGTACACAAACCACAGAACATACACAAACCATGATCAATATAGAACTGTGTAGACTTAGCTTTCACCGTGTCATGTGGAATTACTGAAATACAAGCATCAGGACAAACACGCTCACATTGTTTACAAGCGATACACAAATGATCACCCGTTTCTGGATCCACAGTAAGAGCCAATCTATGACGAGATCTAGCGTAAAGCTCGGGCATAGTATCAGGGTAAGATGTTGTGATTGGATCACGAGTAGTATGCTTCACCACAGTAAACATACCAAGAAAAATATTATACAAGCCATCAACGGTCTTAGTAATTGGTGAGGTAATTTTGGTGAGAAGTTGTGTCATGCTTGTAAGTACTCCAATGCGATTGCGACAATAAAGATTATAGCCAATGTTAATGGTATCAGGTACTTCCAGCCAAATTCCATTAATTGATCTTGTCTCAATCTTGGCAATGTAGCTCTAATCCAGATAGCAAGTAAGAACATTAAATAAATCTTCCCTAATAGTACGGTACTTGGTACCAACCACGTTAGATCAAGATTATTAAGTGCTCCACCCCAATCACCAATCAAAGGCAAACTAAAACTCAAATCAGCAAATGCTGCGTACAACTTAGCTTCAGTAAGAGTAGATATTGGCAAATGTGCTCCGCCAAGGAATAACACCACTGCAATCCCAGAAGCAATAAACAAATTAGTGTATTCTGCTAAGAAAAATAAGGCGAACTTCATACCAGTATACTCAGTGTTATAGCCTGAAACCAGCTCAGACTCAGCTTCTGGCAAATCAAATGGAATACGATTAACCTCAGCCGTAGATGCTGTAACAAAAATCAAAAACAAAATCAAACACAAACCAACAACTAATAGTGAAACAGCTCCAAGCATAAAGTTGCCGTGACTACTAGCAAATAAATTGGTTATATTCTTCAATAAACCATTACCAAAAATATTCCACTGAATAATACCACCAGATTGCTTACTAGAAATGTCAGCTAGATTCATTGTGCCAGCAAATAGAATAATTGCAATCATGGCAAGCACCATCGGAATCTCATAACTAATCGCTTGAGCAGCCGCGCGCATTCCACCAATAAGTGAATATTTATTGTTCGAAGACCAGCCCGCCATCACCAAGGACATTGTGCCTAAAGAGACGATACCAAGCACGAAGATAACTCCAATGTTCAAATCAGTACTCTCAAAGGGTACCGGGAAGCTTGCAGTGAAAGGATTATAAGTAGCAACCGAAAGCAATGGCATAAAGACGACCATCGCTGGCGCGAAGAACAAAGCTGGAGCTAAAGTAAATAGTATTTTGTCAGCACCTCGTGGAGTAATGTCTTCTTTGAACAATAACTTTAGAGCATCTGCTGCAGTCTGCAAGAAACCATTAGGACCAACTTTATCGGGTCCAACTCTCACCGTGAGCAAAGCAAGAAACTTACGCTCACAAAGCACCATAAAAGTAGCATTAGCTGGAATAATCGAAGCAACAACAACAGTCGGTGCAATAAATTGCACTAACTCCGCGATAGTATTCAATAACTTAGGATCCGCTATTGGTAAAGCTTTGATGATGATTGGTAATAGCCAAGCAAAAGTAATCGCGGCTCCTGTCGCCACTCCAAACACAATACCAATCCAAACCACCGCCAGAACCAGAAATTTAAAAGCTTGATTCAAAGCAGTAAAGCCAGCGTAGTTTTGACGTGGGTGAAAAGTATCAAGTAGATTAGTATTAAGAGTATTTGTAGGCATAAAAAATCCTAGGTCGTATTTGCAGACCTATAAGGTCAATTGTAACTTATTTCCTTAGTTTTGCAAAGTGTCGCAACCAGCAGCAATTAACTAATATTATCTTTCTTGCTCATGGCGAAACTTAAAGTACCTTGCACAGTAAGCTCACCATCAACTTCACCACGAAAATCAAACTTGCCAAATGGGTAACGAAATTTATTTAACTCAACTGTTAATTTTAACTGATCGCCAGGTGCAACCATCCGTCTAAACTTTACTCCATCAAGCCCAGTAAAAATCCCAAGGTAACCAGTGTTATATTCTGGTAATAAGAGCATAGCGATACAAGACAATTGAGCAGCAGCTTCTAACTGCAAGACACCTGGCATAATTGGCAACTCAGGAAAATGTCCCATAAACTGAGGTTCATTTGCCGTGATGTTTTTATAACCAACAGCTGATTTACCAGGCACGGCTTCAAGCACCCTATCAATCATCAAAAACGGATAGCGATGAGGCAAAACCTTTTGAATTTGTTTAATATCTAATGTAATCTTTTCCATAGTCTCCGACATGATTAACTGATTCTAGCAAATCAATACCAACTACGCAATCACAGGCTCATTAGAAGTCTCAAGCTCAAATGCTTTATGAACCACAGTCACAGCCTTCTCAGCAAACTTCGATTCAATAATACAACTGATCTTAATCTCACTGGTTGCAATCATCTGTATATTGATACCTTCTTGCGCCAATGCTCTAAATAAAGTAGAAGCAACACCTGGCCGATTCAACATACCAGCACCAACTATAGAGACCTTAGCAATATTATCATCTGAAACAATCTTGCTACCTTCAACCTTACCTAGAATCTCATCACAAGCTTTAAGGGCTTCTTTGAGATCTTCTTTTGGCACGGTAAACGCGATGTCATTAATTTTCTCACGCGGTACCGATTGAATGATCATATCGACACTAATATTTTTTTGACTAAGTGCGTTAAAAACTTGACTAACAATTCCCGGCCGATCAGGCACTCCCATTATTCCAATACGCGCTTGTTTAGTATCAAGCGCTACTCCAGTAACGGCTTTGGTCAGTTCCATATTTTCCATTATCCTTTTTATGCTTACAACTTTTGTTCCTACATCTTTCGTGTTAAAGGTATTGCGAACGCGAAGATCAACATTATATTTTTTGGCAAGCTCTACAGAACGGGGATGCAAGACCTTTGCTCCGAGACTCGCAAGCTCTATCATCTCCTCATGACTAATAAGTTCTAGCTTGCGCGCTTCTGGCACCAAGCGAGGATCAGTCGTGAAGACTCCATCAACATCAGTATAAATATCACAACGAATAGCATTGAATGCAGCAGCTAATGCAACAGCCGAAGTATCAGAGCCACCTCTACCTAAAGTAGTAACCTCATCATCTTCAGTAATTCCCTGAAAACCCGCCACCACGACAATTTCACCTTGCTGTAGATGTTTGTTAATGCGTTCCGTTTTGATCTTAGCGATTCTTGCTTTATTATGCGCAGCTTCAGTCACAAAACCTGCTTGCCAACCTGTTAAGGAAACAGCTTTGTGCTGCAGCTTCTGAATACACATCGCAGTGAGAGCAATTGATACCAGCTCACCAGTCACAAGAAGCATGTCAAGCTCTCTACCACGGCAATCTGGGCAAACCTCGTTAGCAAGATTAACTAATTGATTGGTTGTCTTACCCATAGCAGAGACGACTACAATAACATTGTGCTTCTCTGATTCTTGAATAGCAATGCGTGAGATTCTTTCAATGCATTCAGGGTTGGCAACAGAAGTACCACCAAATTTCAAAACAATAGTTGATTCTTTTAACACGATTACAATCTATATTGTAAAATATTTTAGCTTTTTATATGCAGGTCCTGCACTACATTTTCTCTGGAGCGGTGAGCCCCAATATTGTTAAAGCATTATAAAGAGCCTGTTTGGTTGCCATTACCAGCTTTAGCCTTGCAATCATCAGTGCTCTGTCTTCAGTAATCACTCGATTGTGAGTATAGAATTGATGAAAACAACCAGCAAGATCTTTAAGGTAATTAGCAACCTTGTAAGGTGAGCGAGTATAAGCAGCATCTTGAACGACTTCTGGTAACTCTGTGAGCTTCAGCACCAGAGCCTTAGTTGAGCTCAGCGACTCTTTCTCAAGACTCGCAAAACACTGCTGAAAGCACTGTTGATTATGTTTAAAACCTGCCATTGATTCTATAAATTCCAGTTCCGTGAGAATCGGCTTAGTGCCATCAACAGCAGTCTCAGTAAGCATTCTAACAATGCTACAACAGCGCGCATGAGCATATTGAATATAATAAATCGGATTGTCTTTATCTTGTTTGGTCGCAAGTTCAATGTCAAATACCATTCGATTATTAGCCTGGCTCTCAACCAAAAAATATCTAAAAGCATCAACACCAACCAAATCAACTAGATCTCGTATGGTAACAACATCTCCACTGCGTTTAGACATTTTGACTTCTTGTCCGCCCTTAGTAAGAGATACTAACTGAATCAATATTATCTCAAGCTTATTACTATCTAAACCAAGCGCTGTTAATCCACCCTTGATTCCCGGCACTTGACCATGATGATCAGCACCCCAAAGATTAATCAATTTATCGAAACCGCGACTTATTTTCTGTTGGTGATAGGCTAAATCAGCAGCCAAATAAGTAAAATTACCATCTGCTTTTTTGAGCACACGCTCACGCTCATCGCCAAAATCCTTCGCCTTAAACCATAGCGCCTGATCCTCTTCATACGCAAAGCCATTATCTATAAGCTTTTGGCAGGTGCACTCAACTTCAGTCAGACCAGCATCTTGGACATGGAGATTTTCTTTCTCCGAATACCATTGATCAAATTCTGTTCTGATTTCAGCAAGAATTTTCTTCTGCTCTTCAAGAAATATTTTCTTGCCAAAATCAGCAAAAACTTGCAATCCCTGTTTCTGCCAATCAGTAACTTTGATCAAATTAGCGTAGAGATTGGGCGTAACAAACTCAAGCATTGAGACTAAAGGATAATTATTCTCAGAGTCATAATCTTTCTCGTCCATAATCCCTTCTTGAATCATGATTGATTGCTTAACAGAGTTCGCCAACTTCTCCATCTGGGCACCCGCATCATTAATATAGAATTCAGTCGTTACTTCATAACCAGCCCAAGACATCACAGAAGCTAAGGCACTGCCCAAAACCGCTTGCCGTCCATGTCCTAAATGCAGATCACCAGTCGGATTAGCTGACACATATTCAATCAGCACACTGTTCACACCTTGTTCAGAACTAGTCGAACGCCCATAAGCAATGGACTCTTGATGTATAGAACTGATAGCCGCTTCAAGCAAATCCCAATTAAGTGTCAAATTAATAAAACCAGGACCAGCAACTTCAATGCGACTGAACTGTTCTTGATTTAATTGGTTACTAATAGCCTTAGCAATTAGTTGTGGAGCCAATTTAGTGTCCTTTGCTAACTTCATTGCAATATTGATCGCTCTATCACCATGCTGCGGATCTTTGGTATGATCAACTGCTATCGTCTCTGGCACCGCACTTAATGCGCCAAGCTCTTGAGCTTCAATACAACGCAAAATAGAATCTTTAACTAATTGTTCAATCGTTGTTTTAAGCATATTTAAGAGAGCTTCTTACTAAGCAAATCAATTGGTCCTTGAAATTCTGTTATTTCCTTATCTAATGCTTGAGCCAATGGCAGAAAATAATCATCCATATAATTAGCAGCAAGCTGTTCAGTGAACTTCCGCTTAAGAATCCAATTCATCAAACCTGCTACCAGACTGCGAATAAAGGCATCCACAGGAGCTTCTCCAGGACGCTTCTTAGCATAAGAATATATTTGTCCAAAACCCTCATCTTTCAACAGCAGATAAGAGAAGTTCGGAGTAGAGGGTTGACTCAAATCAGCAGTAAAAATCGGCTTGTCTGTATCAACAATAGGAATCACTCCCAATAAATCTAAATCATTAATCAAAAAAACAAAATCTGCTTCTTTAATATTCGTCTCATTAATTGCCAAATACGAGAATATGTTTCTCACCATCAAAAGCTGATAGGGATTGAGATTACGAGAAGTGGACGCGATATTAGCTTTGAGTTTAATGTTGCGTTTCTGTAGATTTTTCTTGAGCAAGTTGAGTACCAAAGATCCCATACGATAATCAACAATCCTACAAACGGCATGAGCCTGATGCTCTTTAATAAGTTTATGAATATACTGTTCTTCTGCGATATCTAAACCAAACTTAATTTCGTTTTTAATCTGTGGGTTAGTTCCTGTGATAATAATTTCATCAAAGAATATATGATTTCTAATTACATGTTGAATAAAGCTGAGATTGTTTTCCCGTAAGGCTTTGAAGCGGGTAATTTTATCAATGGAAAGCTTCTGCTCAAGCTTATGCCAAGCTTCCATCGCTTCTTTATCTTGCCCTTGAGATGCCGCAAATTTATGATTAAAGTACGACCATTGAAATAATTCATCATCAAAATTAGACTGAATATCAATCAGGTTAATCACCAATAAGCGAAATTGTTTTGAACCAGCATGTTGCTGCTCATAATTATTGAACTCCGCTAGTAGCTTATTAAAACGATTGTTGAGCTCTTGGGTACTCAGACGATGATCGGCAAAACTATTAACTGGATGCGTTTGGCCGATAGCATTAGCAAAAACATACTGTTCTAAATCAACAAAGACATAATCAGCATGGGCAATACTAGAACAAGGCTTAGAGCCAAGAGACTCTACAAAACGATCAAATTCTTCAATATTGGTATTGGAATAATACATTAATTAAGTACCGTTATAAGCCAACGGGTTATGATCTAATTCTACACGACCCAATAAATCCAGGGAAATCCACCAAAAAATGGATTTGTATTTTTCAACAGATATTTAATAACTAGTAGCCGTCGGAGTCTGATTCATCAATCCAGGAATAAAGGACCTGGCCATATTCATAACTTGAGCGCTATCTTTTTGCTCTGGTAGGACTTTAATGGCGTTATTATTAGTAAAAACACCATTAGAGCCATATAGACTAGCGCGTCTATTAACAGTCTCAGCTGTCTGTGGGTTGACATAAGTCACGAGCGCTTCAACATAATAAGACTTGTCGTCCAAAGCAGCGTCTTTTTCTTTATCTAAATTTAAAGTATATTTTACTTCCTGAGATTTGTTATCAACAAGATCAAAGCTCGCAATCTCCTTGTAATCCTCTCCCAGAGCCAACTTTGCACCATCTACCTCTAATTCCCCTTGAGTCGTAGCGCCATAGAGACGGAGCTTAGTAGCGCCTGGAGCCTGCATCCAAATATCAGTTGCCTTACCTAACATAGTATTATCAGGCAGAAAAATCTTAGGTTCTTGGCTACGTGCATTTAATAAGTATCTCAAACCATCTAAACTGCTAGCCATGCCCAATTGCATAAAACCGAAGAGCATAACAACTAGGATATAAAAGCGGGACATATCGCCTAATTATAGCAAAAATCTAAAATATCTAAAGCCCCTTTACAAAAAGCCACCCACAAAATGCTAGAATACTAACCCGCATGCCAACAATTCAACAACTAATACGCAAACGCCGTAAAAGCTCTAAGAAAAAGAGCAAAAGCCCTGCTTTAGATAGCAGCCCTTTAAAGCGTGGTGTCTGTACTAAGGTGAGAACCGCAACTCCAAAGAAACCAAACTCGGCCATGAGAAAGATTGCCCGTGTACGTTTAACCAATGGGGAAGAAGTTACAGCTTATATTGGTGGCGAAGGACATAACCTACAAGAGCACAGCGTTGTCTTGATTAGAGGTGGTCGTGTCAAAGATTTACCTGGTGTTCGTTATCACATCGTCCGTGGCGCTTTAGATTCACAAGGTGTTAACGGCCGCAAGAAAGGAAGATCAAAATACGGAACCAAGAAAGGTAAATAAACATTATGCCAAGAAAAGACGGAAGATTTAAACGCAGAGTAATAACACCAGACGCAAAGTACGGTAGCAAGCAAGTACATTCTTTTATTAATAGAATGATGAGAGCTGGCAAGAAAACAATTGCTGAAGGACTGTTCTACAAAGCAGTTGATATGCTTAACGGCAAAGTAGAAGGCAAAGAAGGTATTGATGTTTTCAAAACTGCTGTTCGCAATGCAATGCCTGTAGTTAAAGTTAAAGCTAAGAGAATTGGTGGTGCTACTTACCAAGTACCATCAGAAGTAGATCCTAGAGTTAGTGAAGCTTTTGCACACAGATGGTTGATCGAAGCTGCTCGCAAGAGATCTGGCAAAACTTTCTCAGATAAATTATTCAATGAGTTGCTTGATGCCTACCACAACAAAGGTAGAGCAGTAGAGACTAAGGAAGCTACTCATAAAATGGCTGAAGCTAATAAAGCTTACGCGCATTTCAAATAAACTAATTCGTCGTAATGACTTTAGTCGCACCATCTATCTTATCTGCTGATTTTGCAAATCTGCAAAACGAAATTGATAAGGTTGCTAGTGCTGGCGCTGACTGGATTCACGTTGATGTCATGGACGGATCTTTTGTCCCAAACCTTACTATCGGCGCTCCTGTTCTAAAAAAAATTCGTCCGATCACCAAACTTTTTCTGGATGTGCATTTAATGATTTTTGCACCAGAGAAACACATCGCTGACTTCGTTACAGCAGGCGCTGACTTAATTACCGTCCACATGGAGGCTTATAGGCTTACAGAAAGTGGTTTACTCACTCAGCAAGTTCATAACGAGGGGCCACACTGGTGGGGGGCTCAAACACAGGAGGAGTGGGAGTCTGAGGGCATTAGCAGTTCTGACTATGATATGGCTGCTATCAGGAATGTAATTAGTTTAATCCGCTCATCAGGCAGCAAAGTTGGTATCTCTATTAATCCAGCGACACCGATCACTGCGATTAAGGACTTAATCAATGAGATTGACCTAGTGTTATTAATGTCAGTCAATCCAGGCTTTGGAGGGCAGAAGTTCAAGGTCATTGTCTATGAGAAAATAACCGCTCTAAAAAAATTTGCTAATGAAGCTGGAAGAACTATTGGGACTGACTTTGAAGCAGGACAACTAGCAATAGAAGTAGATGGCGGTGTCGTGCCAGGCGAGATCGCTGATAAACTCAAAAGCTGCGGCGCGAATGTATTAGTAGCTGGATCAGCTATTTATAATGCCACTGACTGCAAACAAGTGATTAAGGAGCTTAAAGCATGAGCTCAAGCAAATTTGCTACACTAGATCAAAGAGAAATGACTAATACTGAAACAAATAACTCAAGTCAAATTCTAGATAGCGTTGCTAGAGCTAGCAAAAATGGATTCCTTGCATATAACCTTGAAAACAAAATTACTTGTTTTAGTTTTCGCCTTGAAGAAATAACGGGCTGGCACGAATCAGAGATGCTCGGCAAATCAATCACCGAATTGTATTCTATCAAAGAAAAAGCCTTACTAAAGAACAACACTGATATTGCTCCGCAAATAATAGTGCTCTATACTCGCGATGGTAAACAAATAACTCTTGAAACTCAATTGACGACAGTCACTGACTCAAACGGTGAAATCAATGGTTACCTATGCTGGTTCATGATTGAAGACTACAATAAAACCCTGGATCGTGCTCAATCTGAGTTCATAAGTACAGTCTCTCACGAGCTACGCACACCTATCACTAGCATTAAAGGCTTCGCCTCAACATTACTCCATCCAAAGCAAAAACTAGATGAAGAGAAACAAAAAAAATATATTACTATCATTAAAGATCAAGCTGAAAGACTATCTCGATTGGTTGAGGATTTATTAGCAGTATCTAGATTAGAGAGCAAGAAGCTACAACTCACTATCCATCCAGTAAAGATTAAGCCTATAGTTGAAGATATTGTTGTTATAATTCAATCCAAATACAACTACTCTCACAAAATTACCGTTAGCCAACAGGAACAAGTGCCGGACGTTTGGGTTGATTCTGATCGCCTCGAACAAATCTTGACCAACTTAATTGATAATGCAGTGAAATACTCACCAGGCACCGACAAAGTTGATATCCGTATCAAACAAGTTCAACAAGAGCCTGATAACAAAACAATGGTAGCTGTTGAAATCACTGATTACGGTATCGGCATCGACAAAGAGAACCTACGTAAAATTTTCACTAAGTTCAGTCGCCTAGACAATCACTTAACTCGCAAAACAGAAGGTACAGGGTTAGGATTATATATTAGCCATTCTCTAGCAAAGCTACTTGGCGGAGACCTCAAAGTCAATAGCGGTAACGGACAGACTACTTTTACTTTATATTTATCAACAGAGTCTCATGAAGGAGGCACTATATGGTGGGATTAATTCCTCCCGATTATGTTCTGCATGTTATTGGTGCTTCTGGGGAAGTACCAATAACTGACAATCAAGAACTCGTTAAGATTTGTAAAAAAAACAATCTTGAATTAATTCTATCGACAGATAGTCGTGATCTGGCTTTGATCATCAGTAAATATCGTCCAGAGATATTATTGATTGAAGAAGAATTTTTCAAAAGAAATTTAGATGGTGAATTTTCTTATAGATCCAGCTCTTTTCAACCCTTCAAATTGGTTTACAGTAAGGCGAATCAAAAAGACACAATTTTTGAATATCTGCGCCAAGGTGCTGATGAAGTAATAACCAAAGATAGTACGCCAGAAGAATTCTATCTTAAGTTCTTCTCCATCATTCGTCGTAAAGAAATCTTAGAATTAAATCAACTAACAGACTTACCTGCTATCAATAGAACCTACAAAATCATTGAGCATTGCTTAAACAATCTCAGTGATTGGGCTCTAGTACATATCGATATAGTTCACTTCCAGAGTTATGGATTAATGTATGGTGTATCCAAAGGCGATATGGTCATTAAAGAAACTGCCAAATTCTTGCGTGATGCTCTTAAGCGCCTACAACTACCACAAGCTTTTATTGGACACTTGGGACGCGACAACTTCGTCATAGTCAGTGATTCTAATTCACTTGATGCAATTCTCAACACAGTGCGAGTTGGCTTCAAAGAAATTCTCAATAGGCTTTATAAGGAATCTGATTATCATAATGGTTATATTATTAGCTCCGCTCCTAATATGGTAAGGCGCAAAGAAGGTCTCTTAGACCTTGACATAGGCTATTGCACTAGCATTGACAGAAACTTCCTTTCTGCAACTGATGTCATTGAACAAGCCGTAAAGAACAAAAAGGATTCAGAGAGTAAAAACAAACGAGTACTGATTCTTGAAGAAGATCCAGACTTCGCTCAACTACTAGAAGAAACTTTGGAACGAGAAGGTAGCGAGCCTAAACTATCTGAAGGTTATGAGACTTTGGTTGCAGAGATTGCTGAATTCAAACCAAGAACAGTAATTCTGGAAGTCTCAAGATTAGGTCTACAAAACTTCTTACCGCTTTGCAAGAAACTAGAAAAATTCAAAAAAGAATTTGGACTCAAAATTCTAGTTGCAACGAACGTACCAGGTTATCAAAACTTCCTCTCTAGTGGAGCTGATGTCTACATACCGAAACCTTACGATCTTGAGGTCTTATTGAAGGAAGTTCGTCGCTTACGTTACACGCACGTTTAATCATATCACTATACACTGTATAGTAATATAAACCGCTCCCAGAAGGCTTTTAACAATTTAATAATGCCCATTACTATACGACGTATAATAACCTGCCAGTTCAAATAAAAACAAAATTTTATCTCCGTCCTGTGTTTCTTATAACCCAAACATGTTAAGATATGGAATTGTTCGAGGCAGGTGTCGCCAAGTGGTTAAGGCGCCGGTTTGTGGTACCGGTATTCGTGGGTTCAAGTCCCATCATCTGCCCCATTTTGCAAAAAGAGATAACCACTCTTTTGTGGTGGTTATCTCTTTTTGTTTTTAGTAGCAATTATGGAATTGAACTTATGAATTCCCCCCGGTATGAGTGGACGAGGGGATACAAGGGCTTAAAGCTTCAAATCTCTAGCTCAGCCCCCGGAGCAGGCAAGAAAATTGCAAAGCAATTTTCGCAGACTATGTCCCATCATCTGCCCCATTTACAGAAATCAATTGTTCTTGCGCTCTCTTTAACTCATCTAAAGTTTTTCCTTTAGAGTCTTTCCACTCCGTCCAACCATTTGTATGCCTACCTAAAACTATATTACTTGCAGCACTAGGAGAATTAAAAATTTGATCTCTTGCGAAATAAGTTTCACCATTCTTTTCTTCTAAAATTCCAGAAGTAAACAAAAGGTCTCGAGCCTGCTTTGCTTTATTACCAGATGGTGCTGTTCCTTGAGTAATTTTTGATCCCTTATAAACAACAAAGCCGTCATTTAAATATCGCCCCTTAGCATCAGATCCTTTACCAGTACAATAAAGCATTTCCGCAGCATCAGAATTAGAATCATTCCTGTGAGTATCTTCTAATACAGGGAACCCTAAAGTAGATAGAAGTATAGTGATAGTTTCCAAATGATCCATTAATTCCGCTTCAATTTGTTCTTGAATATAAGGACGAACTGGGACCTGCGAATTTTCAATTTGATAACGATCAATTTCTTTAATTTTATCGTAACAAAAATATTCTAAAAACCTGACATGAGCACGATTAAAATCATTGGTTTTTGATCTAATAATGATCGCAGAAAACCAAAAGTCTTTCTTTTGGTCATGTTGCTTCAGTCGAGAATAACAATCTTCAGTTTCACCAATATAAACAATGGGTTTGGCTGATTCTTCAGACTCTCCAAACAAAAAATAAATGCCAACACTACTCACCTCTGAACGTTGATTTGCTTGATTAAGTTTATTTCTTGGAACATAAATAGCCTCAATATTGCGAGTGGTAATAGAAGCTATCTTCACATCTCTTGCAGACCCAAATGGTAAGAATATTTGTATAGTTTGCGGCTTAGCCTTCATATTAAAATCAATTCTATCAGTTCTTAATATTTACTACCAATATTCAATCAAAACTCAATCCCCGAGGTATCCCCAAACCCAATATCCAAGCTTCTGCTAGGGTTTAATGCTAATCCCCCTTTGGCTTCTTGATAGGCAAAGACATTGCTCACTAACTTAGGGTCATTATAGAATGGTTCAAAACTAGTAAGGCGCGAGAATATAGGGGCTGTGATTTTCTCATCTTCCATCGCGTGAAGCGCGAACATCATAGACTGAGCAAATTTATCATTTGGCATATGAGACAAATCTTCCATTTTATAAGTATCATCTTTTATTTCAAATCTCAACATTCTTGCATTTTCTGCAAAATATTCTTTAAATTGATTACCATAGCTGGGATTGTTGATCAGAGCCGTAAAATTACTTTCCAAAGCCACTCTCTGACTATCTTGTACCACTGGTGAATTGGTCTGTGGTACAGAGATTAAATCATCACGCTTCATGGGATCAAGCTTGGTTTCTTGATCTCTTGATACAGGAGAGGATGGATTTGCTTGATTCGTTTGATTAGCAAGAGCTGGTGAGAAATCTTGCCGAAAATTGCCCATTAGGGATAATGCTCCCAAGACTCCAACAAGTGCATAAGCCGAGAAATCATAATTACTATTGCGTTTGTTCAACGCCGCATTAATACTATTCTCGGAATTACTAGTAACTAATTTCTGAGCTTGAGGCTCAGTAGCAGGGATAATTTTAGTATCTTCATCTTCTGTTGGTTTATCTATTGTTTGAGAGCTTGGTTTTTGAACTGTTTGTATTGCTGGCGAGGCTGGTCTAGCTGGCGCGCCAGTGCGTGCCGTTGCTGGTCTAATAGCAGAATCCCCAATACTCATAATTGCCCTATTCTCCATAGTACAGAATTAAGGTTAAGCCCTTGTTAAGATAAGGCGCGTTGTGTTAAAATCTTAATAATGTTTAATCAAGCTTTATCGACACGTAGGGGTTTTTTGGCTAGTTGCGCTGCTTTAGGCGCAACTCAGCTCTTTGGACAAGACCCAAGATCTAGAGATGATGTATATAATATAGACCCACTTGATATTGATAAATTGCGTACAATGCTCAAGAAAGACCCTAAAGCTGATGTCTTAGCTGAGCAGGTTACTTTATCGAAGAATTTTGCAAAGAAGAAGTCTGGTGGTGTCGATATTGGTTCACATAATTATATTACTTCCCAATTGAGATCTAGCCAAAAAACTACTGAGGAAGAAATAGTAAAACTAAGACGACAAGCAAATATTTTATTATCAACCAATCCAGATGCGGTTTTGGCAGAACTGAATAAAGAACGACCTGTCAATGAAAAATTATCAAAGTCAGATGCTGATATTAAAAAAAGTTTACTGGAGATGGCTCATAGAATTGCAATATTAGAAAATTCACGTGAACTAAGCGATAGATTAATTGCTCTGCATGAAAAAAGTTTTCCAAACCCTAAAAACTTTTAACCGAATCTTAATCTGATTTTGATATTAATCATTAGAGGGTCCAATTATGAATCCAATAGGCTTTGCGCCAGCGGCGAATAACGCGCCAAGAGGTGTTAACCATAAAGAGCAATATGCGAGAGACATTCAGTATCTCACTGAACTGAAGCTTAAATACCTGCAAGTACAACTCAAGCCCACCGACGGTCCACCAGCTTTGCGCGCCTATCTTAATATAAAAAATGGAAAAGACAAAGGATTAATTCCTGATGATGTTTATAGACCTCAAGAATTAGATCGCCTTAAAAGAATTATTGATCCTATATACATGATAGGTGCAAAGAAAATTCTAGAGCCCGAATTAGCAGAGCATAGAACTGAGCTTGAACGCAAAATTCGCCTAACAAGTGATCCTGAAACACTCGAAGCAACAAAAGCTTTGCACGAGAAAGCAACTAGAACAATTACACAAGTCAGCAAAGTTACAAGTATTGACGATTTTTCCAAGCCTGAATTTGCTAATGCAAGACAGGAATTTGATATGCTGTTAAATTCATTGACACGAGAAAAGTAGTTTTCTGTAATAGATCAAATTTGATTTGTACACATAAAGAGAGGCTTAGCTTATTTCATTCGGATTCTACTGATTAATCTCAGCTCGTATCGCTGTAACTCTCTCAGCACCAATATTACAGCCTAGAAGATATATTGCATGTTGATTCTCGGGAGCATCAAGAGTACCAGCTTGTTGTAAACCAAGCAAGAACTGACGAGCAGCTCTCTCTCTTAAATCAGGAACTTGAGACATCAACTTAGACTGAATCGCATCATAAAGTCTTCGTCTTACTTGACTATTCACCCGAGTCTCAGTTTCAGGTAGCCCAAGATATTTAACTTCTGTACCCGTTTCTCTAATCATAGTTGGTGCAGGGAAATGATACAAACAATATAAGTCTAATGGTAAATCTTTTGTGGGATCAAAACTAGAACCCTTAATAGCTTCTGTGCTTGTATCAACCGTATAAAGCTCATTGCCCTGCCTTACTACAAAGCTACACAATGATTGTTCGCCATCTTTAACATTGACAACGGCTTCTTGATCTTTGTTAAGCGTAAGATCTAGAGTTAATGCGTCTCCACCCTGGTCAATTCTTTCAGCCAAAGAGTTCAAAGCCCCATTGACCTGAGATCTAACTTCATCTGCACCAGTTTCTGACATTTTGAGATAAGGCTGGAGAGATCTAGCCATGAAGTCTATCAGCCTAGTCAAACCTAATAGGCTTGCACCTTCGCTAGCTTGAGCCAGATCAAAACTTTCAGCAAGTTTTCTATAATCTTCCCCAGTCTTAGCTATCTGATGATCTGAAGTTTTATCTGGGAAGAATTTTTCAGCGAGTGGTACTAATAATTTAATGAGTGGATTTAATTGATCTCTAAAAGCTCTATAGATTGTACTCAAATCAGGAAGTGCGGTCTTATCAACAGCCTCTTCTGATTTTATTGCAGTTTGTAAATGTGGACTAGCTGCTTTTGCCAAGAAATCAAATAATCTCGTTAAACTAAAAAGTTGAGCGATATCATTTTCTTTAATTGCCCATTGACCCGATTCTTTAATTTGACCCATAAAATTAGAATTAGCAGCCAGTTGCATTGCTGCTTCTCTATTTTCAGTTAGACGATCTGGATCGTTTGTTATTGGGAAGAATTTTCGCCCGACCTTTGCAAGTTGACTCAAAGAAGGCTGGGAGTCTCTTGTAAAGTTTGCTAAAGCTGTATCGCTGCTTGATGTTACCATATAATAATTATATATTATCCAGATGAGAATTATCTGATTTTACCTATCTGGGATAGATTCCAATATCACACAAACCCTATAGTGCCACTATGGGGTTAAACAGAACACTTCGCAAATGCGCAGAGTGGGCTATTATCTTTAGCCCATGCTATAATAAACTCACCTATAATGAATCTCATTAACGCTGCTACGAATATAACTAGCTTCACCGCCCAGCAGAGTTACGAATTAACTCAAATTAAAGCAGGTTTATCACAACGACTAAACTTTATTGATGATAGCGGAGTACTACAAGGTATCTTCACTGGTATCAATAAAGAATTGCTATCAGCAATTGAACATCTTGAAGCTATCACTCAATTGGGCAAACAAATAATCGGACTCAAAGAAGCAAGAGCTGTAATGCACTTAGCAACTGAAGCCGCTCGCAATCTAGCTCAAGCCAAATATGATTTGATTAGAATAGCAAATGATGATCAAGCGAAGCCTTATCTAAAAGCCAATACCGAGGCTATTAGAAACTCTGTCGAAACTTTTTTCACTCTACACAATTTATATTTCTCTGATATTGATCCTAATAATTTAAGTTTAAAGCGATTAGATCTTAGAAGTCATAATATTTTCTGCGAGCAAGGAAGCGAAGGTATTATTCATCGTGGCATAGTTGCTGAAGCTCTCTTTCAAGGGCAAAGCCTTTCAAGAAGCGACTCTTTCCAATATGAATCCAATCAAACCATAATCAATGGCGTAAAAATCTATCTTGGTACTGAAGTCGAGGAACAAAGAGACGTCATCAAACAACTTGCTGATGACCCAGAGCTAGTTGATGCTACTGAATTGGTTTATCAAGACTTGATAACAGCTAGATTAACATCTCAAGCAATTAAATTACCCTACTATGAAGATTTCTTTCAAGCAATGATGAAGCTCTCTCCAGATCTAGTCAGCCTGATTACACCAGCCATCACCAACCCAGATGGGCTTGCTTACAACGCAACACTGTCACAACTCAAAAGCCTCACTCTAAACGAAGACTTAGCTGTCAGCGAAATAGTTAGACTAACTCTGACCTTGCAGAAACTAAGAGTCGCTTACTGCAATGAATTCCACGGAGCCTTACTTAGTGAAGAACAATTGTGGCAAACAAGATCATTAGCAGATCTACCTCATAATGGAGATATGAATGCTCTAAGACTAGCTTTCAGTGAGGCTTGGCAATATCTTCATGGAATCAATCAAGTGCAACAATACCAACTACAAACTTCTGCCGCCAAAATCCATCTCAATCAATTACGCATAGCCTCAAGCCCAGAAGCCGTTAGTGCTGAGCTTGATGCAATTATCGAAAGCTACCAAACCCTACTGACCAAGGCAATAGTCCCCAAGGATACTCTTGATGAAAGAACAGTTGATCCAATCAAAGCCAAACTAGAATCGATTTATACTGACCTCCAACAAGGTAATTACGAAAGCCTCAAGGATCTAATCAAAGCTATTCATTGGATGGCTTTGAGACAGAACTCTGTTAAACCAGAGGAAGCTGCTGATCTTATGATGATACTGTCTCGAGGCTTAGCTATTAATCCACCCAAACCTACTGAATCTATTTTATTTAAAAATGCAGCTAAATTGACCATCTTTGATCTTCTCAACAGCTTGATACGTAAAACTAACTAGACCTGCTAAAATGCCAAAGATATGCTTGCTCTACTAAGCTTATTTCTGGTTATCCTTATCAGCTTTATTGTTATCAGAGCTGCTGCTATTTTACTAGAACTCACAGGTGTATCAGCCGAGATCGCTGAATTTCAGGCGCTTTCAGCCTTCACTGGTACTGGTTTCACCACTCGCGAAACAGAATCCCTGATTAATCATCCAACGCGCAGGCACATCATCAAAATCCTAATCATTGCTGGTAACGCTGGAATAATGACTATCATTGCTTCCTTGATACTGACTTTCGTCAATAAAGACGTCAAAGACATTTTAATTCATCTAATAATTTTATCTATTGGTTTGGTGTTAATGCTACTCCTATTAAAATCTAAGCCTCTATACTTTGTCCTCAAAAAAGTCATTCTAAAAGTCATAGAAAAATACTCTTCAGAACAAATATACGACTATCACGAGATACTTGGCTTAGGGCAGGGCTTTGTTATCTCAAAGATTTATATCGATGAAGGCAACTGGATGGCTGGCAAACAATTTAAAGACCTCAAACTTGATAGAGAAGGAACCTTGGTTCTCAACATTGAAAAGAGAGAAGGCAAGAAAAAAATCTTTCTTGGTGCTCCTAATGGCAAAACTACAGTTGCTGTTGGAGATATCCTAACCTGCTATGGCCGCCACGAAGCCGTTAAATCACTAGCCGAACGCGAAAAAGGCTCTGAAGGTGAGCATGAGCACCAAGAACTTTGCGAGAAACTTGAAGACGTTAAGATTATCGAAAAAAACCCCTTATTATAAAGATATTTCATCTACAAAAACTCCGTTATGTGCTAACATTCTCTCTTGTATATACGGGTCCCTATTGCCTCTTAAATGAGTCCAACAACAGTAACAGTTAAATCGGCCACTCCTAACCACAAGCCTGAAACGCCGCGCCCACAAGCTTCCCACACTAACGATAACAATACAGACTCTTCAAGCCCTGTCAATAAGCCAGACCCAGGCATGGGCTCTGCAGACCTAATACAACTTTTCCAAAAGCAAATACTACCCAAGTGGCAGAGCCAATACGGCTTAAGTGATGGCGCTAGCAAAGCCCTGAATTTCACCGCCAGCAATTTTTTAGATGACAACAATCGCTTACGCATAGTCTGTGCTCTTGGTAATGAGATTGCTGTCGCTATCGATGAGAGTATGAAACAATGGGGCTTCCCAAAACCACTAGCAAAAGCACTTTACTACGGGCTTTGGGCTGTAGCAGTAGTATCCTGCGGTGCTCGTGCTGTATTGCGCGGATTAGGCACCCAAAACCTCAAACCATTTATAGAATCTTCTATTCAAGATGCTGTTGCTGCAATTTTTGGACCAACTGGAATAGTTATCATCGCCAACAAAATCCAAAATGCTATTTATAAAACGACTAAATTTATTCCAGAGAGTCTCGTTAGTTTCATCAAACCTATTATCTCTGTGGCTCTTGCTGAAGTTTCAATTCCTAAAATATTAGATCCTATTGGCAAAACAATAGCCAAACATGTTTCGAATCTAATTTCAAATGCAGATTATGAACAATGGTCACAAGCTATATCGAATAGATTACAAGCTTGGATGAAACCCAAAGCTCAAGCAGCCTAGTAACGTTGATAAATCGAGCTAGTATCTTGAGACATATTTACTTTAAGCTCTAGATCATTAATATAACCAGACTGCAAATCATAAGCCCAAGCATGGATCTCTGGAGTACCATAGAGGGATCTATTTTTCTGGACAAATTGTATTTTCATTAGATTATATGCTTGTTCAATAGCATTCAATTCAACTAATCGCCTATAACGCTGATGCTCATCAACAATCGCATCTAACTCAGCTTGGTGAATACGATAAACATCCTTAACATTCATCAACCATTGATTAATCAAACCCATATCCTGATTATCCATAGCAGCCTTAACGCCACCACAACCATAATGTCCGCAAAGAATAATATGCTTCACATTCAGAACCTGAACAGCATATTGTAAAACAGACATAATGTTGATATCAGCGCTTACTACCAAATTTGCAACATTACGATGAACAAACATCTCTCCAGGCTTGCATTTCGTTATATCTTCAGCAGGAACTCTACTATCGGAACAGCCTATAAACAAGTATTCAGGGGCTTGTCCACGCGAGAGTTCTTCAAAATATCCAGGATCTACTTTTAATTTATCAGCAACCCACTGTTTATTGTTTCTAATTAACTTATCATAAGCTTCTTGATTTGCTTTCATTACTTCTCTCCTATTCTCAAATTTCTGAACAAAACCACCATAAACCACTGTTATATTTTTTTCTGCTGCTAATATTATGAACTCTCGAATGGCATCCTCAATATCATGATCCATAAACAAAGTTCTACTTGCATCAACTTCTAATGTCATGTTCTCTGGCAAAGAATTCAGGAATTTAACTATTTTGTACTTATGAAGAAAATGCACACCCTCTCCAAAAACAATACGTTTCTTAACACCATAATCTTCCACAACAAAAGCCTGTGCCTGATAAGTTTTGGCGACTATAAAAAGAGCGGAGACAATCAATCCTACGCCAACACCAATTAACAAATCAGAAAGTAAAACACAAACAACTGTAATTACACTCGGTATAAACTGATCCCAGCCTTGCATATATTGATTGTAAAAATTCCTTGGGCTAGCCAATTGATAACCAGTATAGATTAAAACTGCTGCTAAACCAGCAAGAGGAATATAATTAAGATACTGAGCTGCAAACAAAGTTCCCAAAAGTAAAAGCACCCCATGAAGTATTGATGATAATTGAGTTGTAGCGCCGGCAGTAACATTAACAGAACTTCTAACAATTACTGAGGTGAGCGGCAATGCACCAACTAAACCAGCCAAAGTATTACCAACACCTTGCGCAACTAGCTCCCTATTAGTTGGTGAAACTCGTTTATGGGGATCGATTCTATCTACTGCTTCTATAGATAGTAAAGTTTCAATCGATGCTACCAAAGCAATAGTCATTCCTATAAAATAAATTTTTGGATTAGTTATAAAGGACCAATCTGGTAGTTTCATTGCAGCAAAGAAATCACCGACACCATTTAAGCTTGGAATATTAACGAAATGCTCGACAGTAAGATCAGCTAGACCTAAATAATTTTGATAAACAAAAGCTGCCATAGTGCTTAATATGACGACGACAACAGAACCTGGTATAACTTTAAAGTTCTTCGGCAAAAAAATATCCCAAACAAACAAAAAAAATAGGGAACTCAATCCAATAATAGAAGCAGCTGGATGTATGTGTTTGAAGCAATGAAGTACTGTTGTAAAGGTATTGTCCTCAGCAATATGTGCACTATTGGCAAGATCCGTTATATCTTCATGAGTGAGATGAAACTCTTGAACACCCATGGATTCAATATCATAACCAACCAAATGTGGCAATTGTTTACAGATCAAGATCAAACCAATCGCAGCGAGCATCCCATGAATCACACAATGGGGGAAATACTTTGAAATAAAACCAGCTCTCAGAGCACCTAAAACAATTTGAAACAGCCCAGCAAAAACTATCGCAAGCGCAAAAGCTTCATAAGAACCAAGCTCCTTAATTCCAGACAGTGCAACTGCAGTCAGACCAGCAGCAGGCCCGCTAACACTAAGGGGTGAGCCACTAATTAAACCTATAACTATTCCACCAATAATCCCAGAAACAAGTCCAGCCAACAGTGGCGCGCCAGAAGCATGGGCTATTCCAAGACATAAAGGTATCGCTACACAAAAAACGACGATGGAAGCAGGTAAGTCTGATTTAAGGCTTGCCAAATAATTCGATCTCATTAGCTCCCATTATATATTATTCCCATTTTTTTAGAATTCAAAACGTTAGCAACTCTATACCAGCACTATAAGGTCATCACAAGACAACTCTTATCTTGCTCAACTTAATCATAAAGAATTTGTATATATAAAGTGTAATCCCCTAAGGAAATGCTAGACTTAGCAACTTGATTAGCTTTAAAGAACTTAATTTATCCTCACAAACCTTAGCAGCACTAGAGTCTATGGGATTTGAGACGCCTACCGAGATACAAGCCCAAGCAATTCCGCTAATAATGCAAGGCTTAGATATCATCGGACAAGCAAGTACTGGTACTGGCAAGACAGCCGCGTTTGCAATTCCGGCTATCGAGAAGATTGATCCAGTGAATCCAGATCTGCAAGTTTTGGTTATGTGTCCAACACGTGAGCTTGTTGTACAAGTAACTGATCAGTTCAAACAAATGATGCGCATGCAAAAATCATTCACCGTAGTATCAATTTATGGTGGTCAGAATATCTCCATTCAACTTAGAGCTTTACAAAAAAATCCTCAAGTGGTTGTCGGCACACCTGGTCGCATCATGGATCATATGCGCCGTAAAACTCTTGACTTCAGTAAATTAAGCATGGTTATTCTTGATGAAGCAGATCAAATGCTTGATATGGGATTCCGAGAAGATATGGAAATTATCCTCAAAGCCACTCCAGAAGCAAGACAGACAGTAATGTTCTCTGCAACAATCAATGCCACTCTTGGCAAACTCATGCGCAAATATCAGAATTCACCACAGCACATTGATATCACAGCAAATAGAGAACAAAATACTCAAATCAATCAAATGTATTTTGAAATCAATAACAAAAGCAAATTTGAAGCTTTCAAACGCTTAATAAGTTTCTACAAGATTAAATCCGCTCTAATTTTCTGTAACACCAAAGCTAAAGTAGATGACTTAGCTAAACTTTTCTCTGAGAAGGGTCTGCCAGCAATCGGCTTACACGGTGATATGAAACAAAACAAACGTGATCAAGCAATGAGAGGTTTCAGAGAAGAGCGTATTAGATTCCTGATAGCGACTGATGTTGCAGCTCGTGGGATTGATGTTGAGAACATAGAAGCAGTCTTCAATTATGACATTCCACGTTTCGGACAAGATTATGTACACCGTATTGGTAGAACAGGCAGAGCCGGCAAAACGGGTTATGCTTTCTCTTTTATCAATGGTACAGAGAAATCACAAATAATAAAAATAGCAAGGATGAATAATATGACAATAACACCAGGCGCAGTACCGATGATCAACGAACTAGAAAGCTCTATCGTTACCGATCTCAAACAAAAAATAGAAGCAAGTGTAGGCAAAGAATCTTCACTAGAACAATATGCTGCTTACGCTAAACAACTTGGACTGGAGCAATATGACCAAGAAAAAGTTATTGCAATTCTACTTAGAATTATTCTTAAAGAAGATACCGCTAATTTCAATCACAGTACGGATTTCAGCGTTAAGCATGAGCCTCGCCAAGAGCGCGGTGGCTTAAATGGACGTGGCTATGAAAGACGCCATGCTGAACGCAACAAAAATAGCGAACGTAAAGAAGGTGGCGGTGGACGTGGTGGTTATGCTGGACGCAGTAGCGAAGGCAGATCTAGCAGCGGCGAACGCAGTAGCTATGCTGGACGTAAACCAGAAGGTAAATCTAGCAGCGGTGAACGCAGCAGCTACGCAGGACGTAAACCAGAAAGCAGATCTAGCAGCGGTGAACGCAGCAGCTACGCAGGACGTAAACCAGAAAGCAGATCTAGCAGCGGTGAACGCAGCAGCTATGCTGGGCGCAAACCAGAAGGTAAATTTTCTGGTGGCAAGAATTTCAAAAGCAGACCTAAATCAGGACGTTCTTAAAACAGCCAGCTTATCGCAAAGGGTATATAGAATAAAGCAAAGAAAGTACTAAGTACTACTGCTATAGAAACCGTATCGCTAGGCATTTTGAGCTCTGTTGCAATACTAATAGTATTAGCTCCTATTGGCACTATAGACATCAGAAAAATAATCTGCACAGCTTGTTCATCATAAAAATAAAAATATTTATTCAAACAAATAAAGCCTAATGCTAAAGCCGGAAAAACTACAAACTTAGCAAGAAAAGACAAACTAATAAATCTTAGATCGAAATGAATTTTAGTAATACTAGCAAGCCCCAAGCCAACCATCAGCATACCGAGCACAGTATAAGCTCCAACAAATTTATCTAAAGTAATCATAAGGCCTTCTATGATTGGCTTAGCAAGTCCAGTCAAAGATTCTTTATTACAGTAAACATTCGCCAGTACTGCAGCTATTGAAGTATAAATAGTTGGTAACTTTAAGGTTTTTATCAAAGCCTCTTTCAGATTGTGCTTACCGCGCGCAGCAATAAAAAATGCAAAAGAACTTTCATGAATACCCAAACCCAAAATCAACAGAACCGTTATACCAAGGATATTAGGTCCAAAAAGCATAAAGGCCACTGGTAAACCAAAGTAACCAACATTAGCTAGACTAGAGCACAAAGACAACAAAGCTGCTTGCTCAGGGTTTGCCAAAAAGCGCTTACCAATTTGGAAAAAGCTCCATGACATCAACAAACCAACCACAAAAAAATAAATCGGATAGGTTAGAGTCTCAGTCGTGATTTGCGTTTCATAGATACCCTTAAAAGTAACCACTGGGACTACCATGTAAAGTAACAACGAAGCCACACTCTCGCGTTCAACCTTAAGCCACTTACCAGCAATATATCCAAGTAGAATAATAAAATACAAAGGTAGGATTTTGAGAAATAAGCTGCTAAAGACAGTCATAGCTTAAGAATAACAGGGTTTTATGCAATATACTATAATGTACTTGTGCTCCAAACCGCAAATCCCATACTAAATAAAGCCCTCAATGGACAGAGAATCAATGAATCTGAGGCTCTTGAATTATTCAACCATGCTTCAATGCTGGATCTTGGTTATGTAGCTAACGAAATTCGTAAACGTAAACATTCAGACCAAGAACCGACAACCTATGTAGTACAACGCAATGTTAATTACTCGAATGTATGCACTGCGCATTGTACCTTTTGTGCTTTTTATACGCCAACAGATACAATTAATGAAAAGTTCCCCGAGGCTTATGTGCTTGATTACGAGAGTCGCATCAAACCTAAAATACAAGAATTAGTAGATATCAATGGCACTGAAGTACTACTACAAGGCGGTCACAATCCAGCTCTTGGACTTGATTACTACGTCGAATTATTCAAACAAATCAAACAGGATTTCCCGCAGGTAACTTTGCACGCTCTTAGCCCTGCTGAAATAATTCACATCACCGAAAAAACAATCACTCCATCTGAACAATATGGTGATGGCACCAAACGTAACAACATCTACAAACCAAACATACAGCAAGTCAAAGATACCTTACTTGCACTCAAAGCTGCCGGCATGGATTCACTTCCTGGTGCTGGAGCTGAAGTCCTAGTTGAATCAGTGCGCAAAATTATAGCACCACTCAAAATCACTACACAAACTTGGCTTGATGTTATGGAAACCGCTCACAGTATAGGTTTCAAGTCATCAGCAACTATGATGTACGGGCACGTGGAGACTTATGCTGATAGAGTTGAGCATTTGCGAGTATTAAGAGAGTTGCAAGACCGTACTCAAGGTTTCACGGCCTTCGTTGCGTGGAATTTTCAGCGTGGAGATACTCCACTAGGCAAAATTATGGACTCACTAGAAGCACAGGGCAAGCTACCAAAACATAATCGCAATTCTTCTGGCGAAGATTATTTACGGACCACTACGATTGCTCGTATCTACCTAGATAATTTCGAGAATTTTCAAGCAAGCTGGGTAACGCAGGGGCATCAACTCGGGCAAGTCTCTCTTGCCTTTGGTTGTAATGATCTGGGTGGCAATATGATGGAGGAGAATGTAGTCTCTGCCGCCAATACCACTCATAGAGCCTCAGTCAACGAGATGCGTTATTATATCGAGGCTGCTGGTAAAACTGCCATCCAAAGAGATACTCAGTACAATTTGATGCTAAAATAAAATCTAACTTTCAGGACAAGATTAAATGTACAAAGGCACAATACTACAATATTCCCAATATCTATCAGTTGATAACAGAACACCAATTATCAGCATAAATGAAGGCAAAACCCCACTGGTACCGGCACCACATATCGCTAAGCTCACTGGAGTCAGGGGCTTACAAGTTTATCTGAAGATCGAAGGGTTGAATCCGACTGGTTCATTTAAAGACCGTGGTATGACGATGGCTGTATCAAAAGCAGTTGAGAAAGGTGCTACTAGAATTATTTGCGCAAGTACTGGCAACACTTCAGCAGCCGCAGCTGCCTATGCCGCTCGGGCACGAGCTTTGGGGCATGAGATGGAGTGTTACGTGGTAATACCGGCTGGTTACGTTGCTCTTGGCAAACTGTCGCAAGCGATGATCTATGGCGCAAAAGTTATTCAAGTCGAAGGTAATTTCGATGCTGCGTTAAACATAGTAAAAGATCTCTGCGACAAATATCCAATAGAGCTTGTCAATTCGATTAACCCTTATCGTATCGAAGGTCAGAAAACAGCTGCCTATGAGATTTGTGATGAGTTACAATTCAGTCCAGATTATCTCTGTATCCCTGTTGGCAACGCTGGTAACATCACTGCTTACTGGGCGGGGTTTTGTGATTATGTTAAGAACCCAACAGCAAGACCACGCATGTATGGATTTCAAGCAGAGGGCGCGGCTCCAATAGTTAAAGGATACATCATAGAGAAACCTGAAACCATTGGCACTGCCATTAGAATAGGCAATCCAGCAAGCTGGAAACAAGCCGAAGCAGCAAGAGACGAGTCAAAAGGTCTCATTGACTCGATTACAGACGAGCAAATGCTTGAAGCTTATCGCATTATCCATCAACAAGAAGGGCTTGCTTGCGAACCAGCATCCGCTTCTAGCGTAGCTGGTTTACTCAAAGCTGCCCAACAAGGACAAATTATTCCAGAAAGCACTGTCGTCTGCGTACTTACAGGCAACGGTCTCAAAGACCCAACTACCGCAATGGCTCAAGTAGAACTTGATGAGAAGAAAACCTACAAAGCTAATGCTGACGAAATCGCTGCAGCACTCTCTCTCAAACAAATTGTTAAATAAACAAATAAAGTGTCGCTGCAAGCAACAACCGATAAATCACAAAAATCATCGGCGAATTTTTGGCAAGGAATTTAATCAATAGATCTATTGCAATATAGCCAGAAACAAAACTAACTAGCAATCCAAAAAACAATACTGACCAATCAGACTCAATCACTGAGGCTGTTGCAAGATCCTTAAGTGATAACAACCCAGCCCCAGCGACTGCAGGCAAACCGACCAAGAAAGCAAATCTTGCTGCGTGCTCTCTAGTCAGCCCGCAGAATAAGCCAGCAGAGAGGGTTGCACCAGAACGTGAGGTACCCGGGAATAAAGCTAAGACTTGCATAACGCCAACAAAAAACATTTGCTTGTAACTAAGCTCTGCAATCCGAGATGACTTAACCGAAAACCTGTCAGCAAGCAGCATCAACAAAGAACCAAAAATCAAAGTTATAATGATTGAATTAACTGAACGTATTAAGTCTGACTCAAAAAAACTTTTGAATCCAAAGCCAATCACCACTGCTGGCACACTAGCTAAGACGATACCAAGAGCTAATTTGCGATCGGCTTTATCTTTAGAAACAAAACTTCTAATCATAGATATTATGTCTGATCTAAAATAAATCACAACCGCAAACAAGGTACCCAAATGCAGGAAGGCATCCACCGCCAAGCCCGGATCAGCAAAGCCACACAACTTGGGCACCAAAACCAAATGTCCAGAGCTGCTAACCGGAAGGAACTCCGTCAGTCCTTGAACAACAGCTAGTATCAACATTTCACAGTAATTCATAAGTCCATTAAATCAGGTCTTCGCTGTTTTGTCAGCACTATCGCCTGCTCTAGACGCCACAAAAATATCTGCTTGTGATCCCCTGATTCTAAGACCGCTGGAACACGCTCTCCTTGATATTCTGCTGGCCTCGTATATTGAGGAAACTCCAATAGTTGCAAAGACTCCAATTGCTCTAAGCTAATACCAGTTCGCTCCAGGAGTACTGATAATTCTTTCTTACTAACTTGTAATTGCTTACATTGCTCACGAAAATTCAAACGACTAAAACTTTCAAACTCAATACTATTCTGATCTCCAAGCACCCCAGGAATATTACGCAGGACAGCATCCGCAATAATAAGAGCTGGCAGCTCCCCTCCGGTCAAAACATAATCACCAACCGAAATCTCCATTGTAGCTCTATCGCGAATACGCTGATCGAAGCCCTCATAACGCCCACACAATATAATCAAACGTTCTTCCTGACTCAACTCTATCGCCAAATCTTGATTGAACACTCTACCTGATGGGCTGGTAATAATAACCTCATGCACTAAATGAGAGTCTTGTTCTAATACTGCTTCTAAGCAATCCAAATATGGCTGCGGGGCAAGCAACATGCCAGCACCACCACCATAAGACGTATCATCGACAGACTTATGCTTATCCTTAGAATAATCTCTTGGATTCCAAACCTTAGCTTGATATAATTTTTTCTCAAGTGCGATACCTAGGATACTCGCCTTACAATACTGCTCAATTAGATCTGGGAATAGAGTTAGGAAGTCTAACCTCATTGCAATGATGCCTTCAAATCAATAGGATAACGTATATAAAAGGCTTTTAGAGCCGCCTGATAAAGCTTCTCGAATTTATCATAATCAACTTTATTACTAAACCGCACTCTATCAAAGCTCTGAGCCAAGAAATTATAATCAAATTCTTTCTCTAGCACTCTTGTCAAATGCGCCTGAATAAATTTAACACTCTCAGATTTATTGTTACGAATATAATCAAGTATCTCTGATTGCTCAGTAATAAACTTATCAACTTTAGCTTTGTTCGCTTTATAATAATTTCGCTCTACAACAAGTACTGTCGTAGGATAGTCATTAATAGCCAATAACTCTTGCTTAAATTTTGAATCCAAAACACCTTCTAACTCAGAAAGCAGATTAGCAGGGACTTTGCTTGAGCTCAACTTATCCAGATGCCGGCCTTCAGCTAACGCAGAAAGATTGATCAACCCATGTTCTTCCAGAATAGTACCCCAAGGCTCGCTCACCAAAGCTGAGTCAACTGCGTTAGTAAAAAATGCCACTTCTAATTCTGAGGGATTAACTGCTATGTAATCAAAGTCCTGAGCAATAGTTAAAGTTGACTGTAATAACATCTGCCTGACTGGCGCAGAAATTTCTTGATATTGCTTCTCTCTAGTTTCAATATTATCGACAAGAATCTTAGCTAATAAATCTTGAGTATTACCAAGCTGCGGCACTGCCATACGTCTCAGAGAGTGCTTTCTATCAAGACTAAATCTCTGATTGACAATTAAACTATTACCACCATAAGTTACCACTGACAATAAAACTAAATCTACTTTTTTGCTCAAAGCATTGAGATAAGGTCCCGGACCAATATACGCAATATCCAATTTGCCCGACATCAGAGCATTGAGCAAATAACCACCCGAGCTAAAATACTGTGGCTCAATATTAGTAAAGTGCTTAGTCTCAATACCCACGATTGGCACAGCATGAGTAATATTAGTCAGATAGCCCAAGCGCAGCCCAGCACTAGGTTTGACCGATTGACAGGCAGTCAAGCCTAGAATGCAGGCAAGCATTAAGCTATAGAATTTCACTAGTTTTTGTTATTGTGGTTCCAAGCCTTGATACCAAAAGCTTTGATATAAAGCTCAGTACCAGCTTTACCAGGAACTGGTCCACGTACTAGAAGAATGCGTTTCTCTGGATCATAACTCACAACTTTAGCTTTCTCGATAGTAACTTGCTCGTTACCCATCATGCTAGGCATGCGCTTACCAGGAAATACTCTCCCTGGATCAGTACCTGCACCAAGTGAACCAATAATACGTTTAGATTTAGAACCGTGACTTCTGCAACCTACGCCCATATTATAAAGTTTGACACCACCTTGGAAGCCTTTACCAATGGACTTACCAGAGATACTAACTTTCTTAAGATCCTTAAAAAACTCTTCAGCGTTCAAAGCATCACCGACGTTGAAGTCAGAGACTGGTTCATATAATCTAATTTCTCTAAGACGTTTTAAGTTAGGTAGACTTTTCTTTTTTAGGTTACCTAATTTTGCCTTAACCAATCTAGATTCTTTAGTCGTAAAATTACCAATCTGCAAAGCATCATAACCATCACGTTCTTTAGTTTTGATATCAGTAACTAAATTTTCTGCAATTTGAATAACTGTAACTGGAACCGCGTCACCTTCGGCATCGAAAACTTGGGTCATGCCGATTTTTTTACCCATAAGACCTAAGTCTTGTACTTTTGTTGCCATAATTTATCTCCTTTGTTATTTGTGGCCACAGCCACATATTCAGGGGGCACAGGTACTTATGGCATAAGCCTTCATGCAAACCCGAATAGAACTTATTATAGCAAAAGGATAATCACAACCCTATAGTGCCACTATAGGGCTTTAGGCGACGTGAGTCGTAGCTCTTGCTGAAGAACGTAAATTATGAGACTGTGACTCAACTAGCTCGATCATACCATCCACTCTATCTTTATCAAGAGTAACTAATTGAATCTGATCATTGAGTGATCCACGGACTTTAGCAAGTTCTGCTTTGAATAAATTCTCGGCTCCATGCACTGATAGAATATCCAAGAAATGACTACCCGTAATTGCAAGCTTCTGGGTTAAAGCTGAAGCAAATTGTGTTTTAAAACTAGCCGCTAAATAAGCACCCAAACGCTTAGCCTGAGATAAACACAAAGCAAGAGCAAGTGGATCAGCAGCTTTAGCTTCGGCAACTAATTCTCTATTTGATGCTAAATAATCTGCTCTAATTAAAGGACTCTTCTGAATACTATCCATAGTCAAAGGCTCATTCAGAAACTGATTTAAATGTGGCAGCACCGAATATTCAACAAACTTATAATTAATTCCTTCTGGATCAGCAAGAACTTCTCGTAAAAATTTCAACTGCATTCTAATACCTTTATTCTCATTGCCTTTATTACCACCAGCAAAAACCTGTTCTGGAGTTCTTTTACGCTGGTCACTAATATAAAGATCTAATGGAGAAGTAAATTTTAGAGGTATAGAATGATGCCCAGCTTCATAATTCCTCTCTTCTATAAAGCGTCCCTTCTGATAGTTACTGCAATAACCAAGATTGAAACCGGAGCCACAAACCAATCCTAGAACGTTATCCCCATTACGCAAACCATCAACACAACTAGCAGCTACTGAGACCGTATCATTACGCACTGTATAATCCATAACTAACTTAGAATTTTCAGATTTATCTACTATCGGATTAGCAACACGAGCCTCATCAATATAGTTCAGAGTCACAGGTAATCCGCTAAGAGTCCTAGTCATCGCCGTATAGAAATTAACCAAACTAGGTTTACGAATATGCCCTACATCCTCAGCTAGAGAAGATCCATTAAAAGAATAATTTGGCAAAGAGTGTAAACCAAGAACCTGCGGAAGTGCTGGTTCACCTAAATATTTATTTGGCTCACTAATAGTAGACGAGCCTGCCACCCCAAAAGTAACTGGCAAAATAGACTGTCCGATTTCAATAGCTTTCTCTGAAACCAATCGGATAACATCAAATAAAACTTCTACAGCTTGTCCTTGATTAGGAGCTGAGATTTCATAAATACGCGCCCTATCATCAAGCCCAGCGATAGCAAAATCCACTGTAGATCCGCCTAATCTCGCCGAAAGAGCCAAAGGAGCTTGAATCTCACCTAATTCTTTGGCAAAATCACTTTTATTCTTAACTTGATCAACATACATAACGTACTTATGATAACACCAACTCGCTAAGATAAAGTACTTAAATAATCCTTTACAATATAAGCATGCCAGAAATCTTCTATTTATATGGATTTTTACTATTTGTAGCTGGATTATTCCTTGGCTATTTATTAGCCCCTAAGACTAAGAAGAATTCAAACTCTAACTCTAAACTTAATAATGAAGTACTTGCTGACCAAGTCAAACACCTTGAAGCCAAGATTAAGACTCTTGAGAAGGCACTGACTATTAAGCCCTAGGATGAAATTTACTATACGCACTAAGTAATCGATAATCCTTACGAACAGATTGATAAGCATCACTCAAATCAACAGCAAGCTTAACATTAATCTCCTCAATACTCTGACCAGAACTTAAGAGATGCAGAATTCTACTGCGTTTAAGCTTAGTGTTCTTTAGATGATATTTGCGTAAGATGTTAAGCAGATCAATTTCCTTCAAACGATCAATCCCCTGAAGCCTTATAAATAGTGGATCCTGTAAGGTTAGAGATTGCTGCTTGCGTAATTGCTTGAGATAGGTTTTCATCTTAGCAGCTAGCTCACGATTAATTTTAATCGTAGCCCCGCGTATATTAAATAGATGACTAGCACTATTGTAATCAGCGATATCTAAAGCACAGAGTTCTGCCATCGATAAATAAAGTTGATACATCAACTCCAATAATAATTTCTCATAATCAAAACCTTCTGCCTCAAAAATACTTGTGAGTTCATCAATCGTATAAGATTCAAGCTCCTCAAAACCCACTCTAGGCTTGAATTTCCAGAAAGGATTATCTTCTGGATTAAGCCAATTAATAAATTGTCTCAGACTGCTTAGTTTACTAATATAACTAGCCTGAACATATTTATCTTCAAGTACATTAATATACTGCCTAACATTATCAGAATTAATCTCGCCGAGATAATGCTCATCAAGATACGCTAGAAACCTCTCCAGATCACGCTGAATATTAGCAATAGTTGCAGCAGTCTTAGTGGAGTCGATCCTTAGATGCTCGATAAAATAACCAAGCAATTCTTGATTAATACTAGTTGTTAGATTATTTATAATGCTTCCCTTTTGTTAACTCGCGCAGCTCATCATATAAATTATGCTTCTCAACAAACTTAAGCACCAAGGGAGTTTGCGGATCCCAACCAATATTAAGTAGATGTCTCAAATGATCTAAAGGACTGCCGTGCTTATTCAGGGTCCCAGCTTCAGCATCAATAACTTCTTCTTCTGGTGGCATATCTTGATTTTAGCATGGACTTGCTTGCAAACTACGCTCAATAGCCACAACCAAATTAATCAAACTATCTGGCTCTAAAGCCGAGATTACTTGCGGGTTAAATTCACTATATTTGGCAAGCAAGCTATTAACATACTCATCTCGCCAAGCCTTATCCTCAGTAACTTGATCAAGGATATCAACTTTATTAAAAACATAAATCTTTTTCTGTTCACGTCCATCAGCAAGCTCCGCAAGTATTTCTTCTACGACTTGAATCTTATGGTGGATATTTTTGTCATTGACGTCAATCACATGCAATATCAAATCGGCTTCAACAATCTCAGCAAGCGTTGTCTTAAAGGCTCTAATCAAGTCTGGTGGCAGATCCTGAATGAAACCAATAGTATCAGCGACCATGGCTTTAGAGCGAAGAGCTGGCAAATACAACTCACCAACTTTAGAATCCAATGTTGCAAACAAGGCATCTGCAATATAAACTTCTTTTTTCTTAGTTAAAGCTTTAATCAAAGTGCTTTTGCCTGCGTTGGTATAGCCCGCTAGTGCAATGGTCTTCAGGTGTTTACTGCGACGCGAGTCACGTTGCCGCCCTTGAATCTCACCGTAATTCTTTATCTTCTCTTCGACAAGCTTGGTGCGGCGCTGTAAGTGTCGCTTCATGATCTCAGTATTGGTTTCACCCACACCCACGGTACCGATACCACCCGCTTGCCTAGAGAGTTCCATACCCATACCAAATATTCTTGGTCCCATGTGCTTAATACTAGCTAGTTCAATCTGTAGCTTAGCTTCTGCTGTCGTTGCATGCTTATCAAAAATCTTCAGGATCAAATCCATCCTATCCCAAACCTTGATACGATGGGGGTCTTCATAGCGTTCAAGTTCTTTATTCTTAGCCACCTGATAATCAAAACAAGCTTCTTCAAGATTATAGGTCTGCCTAGATTTCAATAAATTATTCAAGATCAATATATCGAAATTACTAGTACCACCAATTTCATCCATGATATTAGCGAGCTTACCAGAGCCGATATATGTTTGATAATTTGGTGTTGATCGTTTCTGATAAGTCTTAAGCACAGTGATGCCACCATAAGTCTTAACTAAACTAGCCAGCTCTTCCAATCGCAGATTGGATTCCGCTTCGCTAGTGCGCGGATCAACGATGTCTACTAATACTGCTCTTTCTTGGGTCAACTTACTAACACAGCCTTGTTTATTTCAATCAAACGCTGAGACACCTTAGCTAGCTGCTTCTCGCCCAATCCACAAATCGGAATACGCACAAAGCAACCAGAGATCAAAGGCACATAGAGACCTGATTTGAGCAGAGCATCATAATAAGCTTTCGCAAAAGCTAGATCAGTAATCTTCAATGACATAAAGAAACCACCATCAGGCATCACCAAATCAAACTCCTCAGAGAGCTTGCCCTGAATAGTTCTAATAAAAAAATCCTTGCGCTTGCTAATAAGCTTAGCGGTATTTTTCTGAAAATCATGAACTGTCGCTAATTTAGATTTATCAAGCAATATGTTGAGAGCCAGTTCCTGACCAAGTCTTGAAGCATTACTAAAAGTACCACGAATACAACCACCCGCGATATCCTTCCACTCAGCGACATTCTGCTGATTAGTAGTTAATAGTGTTGCCACTCCCACCCGTGCGCCATACATCGCAAAGCTCTTGGAAACAGTACCTGCGATCACCAAACTAAACTTATCGCTATTGATTTTAGCGAATAGCCTTGGCAAATAACTTAAGATTGAATAATCTTTACCCTCTGGTCCGAAGTCCATATAAGCCGTATCAAGGATCACCAAAATCTCTCTATCAGAGTATTTCAGCAAAATGTCACCAATCTTATCCCACACTGCTTGCCCGAAATCTTTACCTAATGGGTTATCAAAAGGAGTATTAATGGCGATGGTTATTTTAGAACCTGGACTAAGCTGCCTAATGGCATTCTCAAAAGACTCAAAATTAAAATTATTATTAGAATCCAGAATATCAAAGTTCAAAAGCGCTCTGCGATTGATTCCCAAAGTGATACTATCATAACCAGCCCAATGCGGATTATGAGTAATGATTTGATCAACCTCACTAGTGCAAGCTAACAGCGTAGTAGCAATAGCATTAGTACCACCAGCACAGACTATCTCAGCTCTACCGACACCCATCTTAGTTAAAGCTTGAGCACAATCCACGCCAAGAATTTCTTCACTCATTAATTCAGCGAGCTTCGGCAAACCGGTACTAGGAGCATATTCCATATTAAGCCCCTGCGCCCCAAGCTTAGCGCCCTCTGCGATCACAGCCTCTGGCACTATCAAAGCACCATTATCATCAGCAGCCGAACCAATAATGGCTGTCAATTTATTAGGATTAGTGTCCTTATTTGCTAACTGTAAGAGACCAACTATTGGGTCTTTGGAAATTTTTGCCTTAGTATCGTAGAAACTCATCGCTACATAAGAATACAATATATTTGTTGCAAAATCGCTCAGAGCTGTTGAAACCATTAGAACCCTATAGTACTACTATAGGGTTGCTACCGCCAAAGATCTCTTAGCTTCCCGCGTCGCTTCACGAACCGCTGATTTAAGCCTATTATCAAAACTTTCTCCATAACAAGTCGGACGATATACGCCCTTAGTATTCAAAGCAGTCTCAATAGCTTCAAGAGTTGCTCTGTCAGCACTTTCTAAGCCTCGAGTTATTCTATATTTTGCCGCTATACCGTTATTTAGAGCCCCCTCGGCTTTGACTGATAGGCGTAACTGCCCTTTATTAGAGTAAATTTCTATTCTTGGCCAAGAACAGTTTATGTGATAACTTATGCCATCTACTTGTGCAGGCTCTTGAGCTCTGGCTTCTCTCTTTTTAGCAAGAAATTTTTCACCGAGTTCTCTAGCATTTGCTGCGACTACTTTATTATTAAATTCCCTAGTTCCATGCGGATTAAGAGTGAGCATGCCCAACATAATAGCACAGCCCTCGCGATCTGTCAATACTATGCTACTGCTACAATAGACATCTTTCGAAACCGTAGGTTTCGATGTAGATGTCGCCTAATAAAAATAGCAACCGCGCGGTACGCGCGTGTTGCCCTACTAGAAGATTTGGGTTTCAGAAGAAGTATAATATAAACAATGGTTCAAACAATAAATGATCTTGGAAATATCAGCGGCAAGAGGGTGCTGTTAAGAGTAGACTTCAACGTACCGCAAAACAAGCAAACCGGTGAAATTACAGATGATTCTAGAATTCAAGCAGCCCTACCTACTATTAGAGCTCTCTCTGCCAAAGGCGCCAAAACAATTATGGTCTCACATTTAGGCAGACCAGACGGCAAGATTGTTGAATCTATGCGCCTTGATCCAGTTGCTAGAAGACTTGCTGAATTATTAGCTAAACCGGTTCTCAAATTAGATGAAGCTATTGGTCCTAAGGTTAAAGCAAGCCTAGCAGGGTTGAAAGATGGTGAGTTTGCCTTACTAGAGAATATCAGATTCTACCCTGGTGAAGAAAGTAATGACTCTGACTTTGCTAAAGATCTTGCGTCTCTTGCTGATCTCTATGTTAACGATGCCTTCGGAACAGCTCATAGAGCGCATGCCAGCACTGCTGGTGTCGCAAGCTATCTCAGCCCAGCAGTTGCTGGACTCTTGATGGATCGCGAAGTCCAGATGCTTGGCTCTAAGTTAAATGAACCTGAAAGACCATTCACCGCTATAGTTGGTGGCGCTAAGATTGGATCTAAAATTAAAGTACTAAAAGATTTAGTCAAGAAGGTTGACACCTTAATTATTGGTGGCGGCATGGCTTATACTTTTATCAAGGCTCAAGGTGGCTCAATTGGTCAGAGCATTTGCGAGGATGACCAGCTTGAAACAGCTCGCGAAATTATAGCGCTTGCTGATCAATTTGACACTGCAATTATTCTGCCAACTGACAGCGTTGTTACTCCAGCCTTTGATGCTAAGGGTAATAAGATTGACATTTTTGATGCCTACAAGAAAACTGATAAGATCCCAACTCACTCTATTCCTATCAACGCAATCCCTGATGATCAGCAAGGTGCCGATATTGGACCAGAAACCGCTAAGAACTTTGCTAAATTAATCTCTCAATCCAAAACCATTCTCTGGAATGGACCAGTGGGTATTTTTGAATACGACTCTTTCGACGGAGGCACGCGTCAAGTGGCTCAAGCCTTAGTCACACTAACTAAATCTGGTGGTACTACTATAGTTGGTGGCGGTGATTCAGTTTCAGCGATAGAGAAATTCAACATTCCTAAAGACTCATTAACTCACGTCAGTACCGGTGGTGGAGCGTCTTTGGAATTCCTTGAAGGTAAGGTGCTACCAGGTTTAGCTTGCCTCGATGGTTATCAGGCAAGTACCAATACAGCAGAGACTACTGATACTCAGGACTTCAAGACTACCCTAGAGGATCAATTGGAAAAAGCCTAACGAGTGTTTTTACAGACAGCTAGCTTAGTTGCCGTGCTTACTATTATTAGTAAAGTCCTTGGCTTAGCGCGTGATCTAATGACTGCGCATTACTTTGGTACCTCGATGGTAGCTGATGCTTTTAACATGGCTTATCTTTTTACTGGTAATTTCTTTGTAGTATTTGGCTGTATCAATGGTCCTTTCTATAATGCTATCGTTGCTATCTTCCCTAAGCTTGATGCTGATCACGCCATCGGCAAATTCACAAAAAAGATCTTAATACAGACAAGCGTGGCTCTGTTAATCATAAGCGTTGTACTATTTGTGTTCAAATCCTTTCTACTAAAGCTTTTTATCGATCCATCGACACAGCCAGATTACTTCAATCTTACGCTAACCAATATCAATATTCTCTTGCCTTTAGTTCTACTCTGTGGTCCGATTGGTATAGTCGCTGGTATTTTAAATTGCAACAAAAATTACGTGGAACCAAGTTTCTCACCAGCAATCATTAATATAGTTTTGATTATAGTTTTATTATTAATGGGTGACAGTTATAACGGCTTATCACTAGCATTAGGAACCACTCTTGGCGCGATTCTTTCAGTGATTTATCAAGCATTACCCTTAAAGAAAATTTTTGCAAACAACGAAAGCTCCGTTGTCCCTGACAGCAAAGATTTCTACGCTATCTTGATACCAGCATTATTGACAACAGGAGCAACACAATTAATTGCTTTTGCTGATGGCTTTTTCTGCAAAGGGCTAGAATCCGGTTCTTGGACGGCTTTGACGCTAGCTAATCGCTTAGTACAGATGCCAATGGGTATAGTGATGACAGCTTTATTCGTACCTTTTTTCCCGCAGATATCTAAATTAGTCTCAGCAAATAATATTAGTGAGATCAAACGTAAACTGAATAAGCTTTATATCGTTCTACTAGCGACTTCAATTCCAGCGGTTATCGTTGGTATGATCTGGACCAAAGAAATTATTGCAATCATTTTTCAGCGAGGTGCCTTTGACAGTCATTCGACAATCTTGGTTGCCTCGGTTTTCTTCTATCTCTCAATTTATTCTTTACCATATATTTTCAAAGAAGCTTTGATTAGAGTGGCTTATGCCTTCGGTGAAAGCCGCTTACCCTTAACAATTATGCTCTGGACCCTTGGCTTAAAAATAACTCTCAATTATTTTCTAGTACCGATCTTTGCAGTCTCTGGGATTGCAATAGCAACTTTAATAACAACTGTATTTAACTTTGTTATCCTTTATATTATCCTTGAAAGGAGATATCTTAAATCTCGCAGGTAGCTGTAACTAATCTGGTGGTTACACTGACTCTCTTAACGGGAATAATAACTGTATAGATGCTCAAAAATGAGTTTCAACTTGGCAAAGATTTGTTATTGCATTTGCGTGGTCACTGGTCTAATTATAATATTTTTGATTTACAGTGGTACCGCAATCAAATACTTAAATTCAGCTCGTTGAATCCTAAATTACAACAAGAACTTTTTAAGTTTGTTGACGTACTACCAAATCTCAAAACAGAAGAACAAATTATAAATTATTTTTGTGAATATATTTGCAATAACAATTTACTGCGACAACTTATAAGCCAAACTCCGATACTCAAGAATTTGTCTGCTTTTACAATCAGCAGCATGGTATCAACCTTGGCTAAAACTTTTGTCGCGGGCTCTACTATAGATGAAGCTCTCTATGAAATCAAAAAACTCAAAAAACAAAAACTCGACTATACCTTAGATGTGCTTGGAGAGCTAGTTCTGAGTGACAAAGAAGCCGAGACTTTTTTTGCCAAATATTTAGAACTCTTGAATAAGATTCCAAACTTAGCACTTTCTATTAAACTATCCTCTCTCTGCCCACAAATCAATCCTCTTGACTTCAAACATAAAGCAGATATCATCAAAGAGCGCTTACGTACTATTTATCGTCATGCCATAAAAAACAACGCTAGCATCACAGTAGATTCTGAACACTATTTCTATAAATCATTTTATTTTGAGATTCTACAAGAGATCTTGCTAGAAGATGAATTTATTAATTGGCAGGGAGCGGGGATTGTAATTCAAGCTTACCTAACAGATAGTGAGACTGATTTAGATTCTTGGATAGATTGGGCAAGAAAACGCCAAACCCCAATCTCTATAAGGCTTGTCAAGGGTGCTTATTGGGATTACGAGACGGCCATCGCCAAACAAAAAGGCTGGATCCCACCGGTCTATCAAGAGAAAGTTCTCACCGATATGAATTTTGAAAAGCTAACGGAAAAATTACTAGATAATCATAAATTTCTCAAGCCTGCTATCGCAAGTCATAATATTAGATCTTTAGTTCACGCACTAGCTTACGCAGAGAAGCAAAAAATCAAACCCAAATATTTTGAATTACAGATGCTCTATGGCATGTTAGATCATCTCAAAACATATCTAGCAAATAAAGGCTATCAAGTTCGAGTCTATCTCCCTTATGGTAACTTGATTCCAGGCATGTCTTACCTAGTAAGACGCCTACTGGAGAATACCGCGAATAATTCTTTCCTTAAACAAAGTCTCATGGATAATATAGCTCTAGAGAAAGTTTTGCAAGAACCTAAGATAGTTAAGCCAGCTATCGTTCAAGTAGATCAGGGGTTCATGAATCTAGCCATCAGCGATTTCTCTAAATCACTAATCCGTAAACAAATGAAAGAAGCAATAAATAATATTGCTACGAAAAATATTATCCCTTTGCTAATTGGTAAGGAAGAGATTTACACTGAAAATATTTTTCATTCTCACAATCCAGCTAGCCCAAACTCAATCCTAGCTTCAATCTCAGCAGCAGATATCACACACTGTGACAGAGCCATAGAACTAGCCACTAGCAAACTTTATGGCTGGCAACACTCTAGTATAGAATTAAGAGCCCGAGTTCTAGAATTAACAGCTAAAGAGATAACTAAACAACGCTACTTCTTTGCAGCTCTACTTTGCCTTGAAGCTGGCAAGCCCTGGATAGATGCTGATTACGAAGTTTGCGAGATGGTGGATTTTTTAAATTATTACGGCAGCCAAGCAAGAGAATTATTTACAAGCAATAAATTAAGATCACTACCCGGCGAGAGAAACTACAACCTCTACCAAGGTTACGGGCGAGCAGTCATCATCTCACCTTGGAATTTCCCGCTTGCTATTATGGGTGGCATGACAGCAGCAGCTTTAGTAACTGGCAATACTACTATCATCAAACCCTCTTGCCAAACAAGCTTGATCGCTTATGAATTCACCAAG
>CAZKFA010000008.1:0-54544 GCA_964551925.1 uncultured Gammaproteobacteria bacterium | reverse complement strand
TATCAAAGGCGAAAACTTTAAATATGAGATTGAGGAATTAATCAATCAGAATATTCTCTTATAAATAGACTGGTATAATACTAGTTAATGAAAATAGGTATCCCACAGGAAATCTTAGCCAACGAAAACCGCGTAGCAATTACGCCAGGCTGGACAAGATCATTAACCGAACTCGGGCATCAAGTTTTTATCCAAAGTGGCGCTGGTATACCAAGTAGTTTTCATGACATTGATTATCAAAACAACGGTGCTAAAATTGTCCAAACAGCAGAAGAGGTTTTTGCCAAATCAGACATCATAGTCAAGGTCAAGCAACCACTAGAATCTGAACTAAAACTATTAAAAGAACATCATATATTATTCACTTATTTACATCTAGCTGCAGATCCATCACTGGTGGATGGTTTGCGAGCAACTGGAACTTCTTGTATCGCTTATGAAACTATCGAAGATAGAGAAGGACGCTTACCTTTACTCAAACCAATGTCTGAGATTGCTGGTCGCATGTCTGTGCAGATCGGTGCGCGCTATCTCGAGAGAGGCATCAGTGGACATCCAGGTCGTGGGATCCTCCTAGGAGGCGCTTCTGGAGTGCCTCAGGCGACTGTTACAGTGATTGGCGCTGGGATAGTGGGTAACTCAGCTCTTAAAATCGCTGTCGGCATGGGAGCCTATGTACATGTTTTTGACAAGAATCTAAACGCGCTTGCTCGCATTGATGAGATGTTCGGTTCAAGAGTCACCACAATTTATAGTAACTCTGCTGCCATTGAAGAGTCAGTGCAGCGCTCAGATCTGGTTATTGGAGCAGCTTTAATCACTGGCAAAAAAGCCCCAATGTTAGTTACCGAACGGATGGTATCACAAATGAAATATGGTTCAGTAATAGTAGACGTCGCTGTTGATCAAGGTGGTTGCATTGAGACTAGTGAAATTACAACTCATGAGAATCCAATTATAGTGAAGCATGATGTCTTACATTATGGCGTTGCTAATATGCCAGGAGCTGTGCCAAACACCAGTACTTCAGCACTTTGTAATTCAACCATGCCCTATCTCATTAAATTAGCTGAGAAAGGACTAGACGCTTTGAGTGATGATCCAGGCTTCAAAAAGGGTTTAAATATATCAGCAGGTAAGCTTTTAATTGAGCTTCAATAGTATGAAAAAGTACGAAATTATTAACGGTGCTGAAATGATCGCCAGAGCAGCCATAGATGCTGGTATAAATTTCTTCGCTGGTTATCCAATTACTCCAGCTAGTAGTATTTTTACTGCCATGATAGCTAAATTACAAGCTCGTGGCAAAATTGCAATCGGGACTTCTGATGAGATCTCAGCACTCGCCATGTGCATTGGTGCAAGTATGCGTGGGGCTAAATCTATGACTGCAACAGCCGCTCCAGGATTGAGCCTTATGGTAGAAAGCATTGGTTATGCCTTCGCCACTGAAACTCCAACTTTAATAGTTCTCGGACAAAGATTAGGTCCAAGTACTGGAGCTGCGACACAATCAGCTCAAGGAGATATTAGTTTTGTTGAGAATTTAATTTCTGGTGGTTATACTATCCCAGTGATCGCAATAAGCTCAATTTATAATGCTTATAGAGAAACCATTCACGCCATTAACACCGCTGAACGCTTAAGATGTCCAGTTATTTTATTAACCGAAAAAGACATCATCATGTCTAATACGAATATTGACCATGATCAATTCTGTGAAGATAAAGCAAAGCTAGAAGTCTTTAATAGAGAGGCTTTTAAGGGTGATGAGGTTTTTAAGACTTATAACTTTAATCAACTTAGTGAGATTCCAGAGTTCTTAGCTACCGGCATTGGTGGTGATGACAGAGTAGTAGCTACAGCTTCTTTACATGACAAAGCTGGCAACTTAGTCAAAAGCTCTCCAGAAGCCTTCTTAGTACTGGAACATCTGAGAGAGAAAATAGAAAATAATATAGATTTATTTGACCTGCATGATTATCAAGCTCACAACAATCAACATGGCAATGAAATAACAGTAATTACTTTCTTAGCTACAAGTCTCTCAGCTAAAGCAGCAGTTCTAAGAGCACAGGCAAAAGGAATCAAGGTTAATCACTTAACCCTAAGCACATTATTCCCAGTTCCTATACAAACCATTACTAAATATACTCAAGACTCTGATGTTATTATCATACCAGAGATCAATCACCAAGGGCAATACGCTAATATTATCCAAAAACATCTAGTGGGCAAGCGAATCGTTAAGATTAATTCTCCTGCTGACTTGATCGACCCAGAGCTTATTTATAAGGAGATAGTTGCTAATGCCAGCTGATTACAAATATCTAGTCGATAACGCTGAGTTCCCTTATTGCAGTGGCTGCGGGCACACTTGGATCAATAAAGCTCTAGACTCTGCTCTACAGAAACTAAACGTAAAGCCAACCAAGGTTAATCTCATCACTGATATTGGTTGCGTTGGCTTAGTTGATAAATTATTCCTGACTAATACTATCCACACCACTCATGGCAGATCGGCAGCCTTCGCCTGTGGAATTGAGCTTGCTGACAGTATTCTATATGATAGCGACTCTGTCAATATTGTGATGATCGGTGATGGTGGTGCTACTATTGGTGTCTTACATCTACTAGAGGCAGCAAAATTCAACGCTAACATCACTGTCATACTTCACAACAACTTTGTCTATGGTATGACTGGAGGTCAAAGCTCTGGACTGACTCCTGAGAACTTCCGCACTGCGACTAATATGGATGGTGTCTTCATTCCAGCCATCAAAATCCTAGATCTACTTAAAGCAGCCAACGCCAGTTATCTATCACGCAAATTAGCCACTGACAGGGATTTAGACGATGCCATAGTAGCAGCAGTACAACACCAAGGCTTCAGCCTAATTGAAGTGATAGAGCTTTGTACTGGTTATGCGACTAAGTGGAACAAATTAAATAAGACTGAAATAGAAAATATTCTCAAATCCATGAACTGCGATCAGCTTGGTACCATAGTCGATCGCGATGACCGTAAAACCTTCAGCCATGCCTATAGAGAAAAATTCCCAGTCAAAGAGAACATCTCTGATAAAATCTCAATTATTGATGCTACTGAAGCAAGTGACCAAAAGCTTCACCTAGACCTAGTTCTAGCCGGCTCTGCTGGTGAAGGGGTACAGTTTGCTGCAGCGACCTTCGCCAAATCCTTTCTCAAACAAGGCTACAATATCTCTCAAAAAAACGACAACCCAATTACTATCGGCACTGGCTTCTCATTTAGTGAAATCAAAATCAGTGCTCAAGAAATATTATATTCAGCAATCAATGCGCCCGATTATTTAGTCATCAGTTCACTGGACGGCTTGTTGCGCTCTAAAGATTTCATTAGCCAAGCAAAGCTCGTACTGATCGATAGTAGCCTTGACGATAGAATCAAACAATTCAAACCAAAAAAACTTATCAGTAAAGATTTCAAAGGACAACTAAAAAGTGCTAAAAACATTAACTTAGCAATGCTTACTTACTTATTAAAACAAGACACAAAACTCAATCCTGAAAGAGTTAACAGGACAAGCGCGATTGGTTTAGGTCAAGGCATTTGTGAGCGAGGCACCGGAGTTGACTTCGACGTCAATGAGGATGCCGAGCGAGCAAATAACGCAGAGATAAGCCAATCACGCTTGTCCTGCCTAGAAGCCTTCATTGAGACTATAAGAGCTGGAAAGAATAGTGAGAGTATATTGAAAGATATAGAATTTTTTGGCTAAAACGCCGCAATCCCAGTAATATGCTTACCAATAGTAAGTGTGTGAATGTTCTCAGTGCCTTCATAAGTCAGTACTGACTCTAAGTTACACATATGACGCATGATTGGATACTCTGAACTAATACCATTAGCACCAAGTATGTCTCGAGCCGTACGAGCGACTTCTAGTGCCATGCGCACATTGTTACGCTTGACCATAGAGACATGTACTGGCTTAAGCTTGTCTTGTTCTTTAAGGCGAGTAACTTGCAATGTTAACATCTGCGCCTTAGTAATCTCAGTGAGCATTTCAGCAAGCTTGGCTTGAACCAATTGGTGAGATGCGATTGGCTTACCATGGAACTGCACTCTGGTTAGTGAATAATCTAGAGCTGTTTGGTAACAAAGCATTGCTGAACCAATAGATCCCCAAGCGATACCCAAACGCGCAGAATTCAGACAGCCAAAAGCCGCTTTCAGACCGGTATCCGTGCCTGGCAATAAATTATCTTCTGGAATAATACAATCACTAAATATTAGCTCTGATGTAACAGACGCTCTTAGTGAGTGTTTGCCAGTCATCAACTTCGTCTCAAATCCCTTCGTATCTTTCGTCACAATGAAACCCCTGACTTGACCATCAAGCTTCGCCCAGACGATGGCTAGATCAGCAATAGAACCATTAGTGATCCACATCTTAGCGCCATTAAGTTTATAGCCGCCCGGAACCTTAACGGCTTTAGTCTCCATATCCGCTGGATTAGAACCGTGATCAGGTTCAGTCAAACCAAAGCAGCCAATGGCTTTGCCACTAGCCAGCAAAGGCAACCATTGTTGCTTCTGCGCTTCAGTACCATAGTGCAAAATCGGAAACATCACTAACGAAGTTTGCACTGAATTAAAAGATCTAACCGCTGAGTCTCCAGCTTCAAGCATCATATTAATTAAGCCATAAGAGACATAACCGATACCTGGGCAACCATAACCTTCTAAAGGCGCCCCAATGAAACCCATAGCACCAAGCTTCGGTACTAACTCAGACGTGAAGCGACCATCCATATAAGCCTGATCAATAATTGGAACAACTTCTTTATTAACAAAATCCTTGGTATTATTCATCACCAAAATTTCTTCTTTAGTCAATAGCGACTGGAAATCAGCAAAATCAACTAGCTTAACTTCTTGCATATATAGATTTTATCACTGATAAATATAAATTTTAACTAAATCAGATGAATTAGGCATTAGCTATATGATTCTGAATATCATTCAACCCACGCAACATACTTGAATAGCTTTTGTTATGAGATGTATAACGATCTGGTAATGATTGATTAGGGTCTAGGGCCGCACGATTATCACCGATCATAGATTTAAGTTCAAGCAGTTCTCTTTCAAGATGATGAACTCGTTGAGTTATTGGATCGGGTTCAACTTCGTTTGCAGTTCTTGCTTCAGCTTGTTGACGAGCCTGTGCTTGTACATTAGCTCTAGAAATATGCTGATAATAAGGGCTGAAACTTGCTCCAGTACTTTGTTGTGAAGATTGCTGTGATTCATTATCATCAATGATTACACCTTGAACAACTCTATTAGAATTCTGATTCGAATTTAGCGAATCAAATAATGGACGAAAGTCTGCGTCAAGAACTTGATCTTGATTGCGCAAATGCAATTTAGATCCAGCTTGTTGGCCAAGCCTTGGGTTATATGGTTGTTGTGACCCCAATGGTCCAAAAACGCTCATGGCTATAATATAAATAATTTAGGTTAAGCTTCGGTTAAGGAATAAGCCGATTAATACAAAATCTTTGCAAGTTAAAATTTTCTAAGAGACTTTTTGTCGAACCATTTGATATAGTATTGAAACCCTGTTAACCAGAGCTTAACCTAAAGCCTGTTACCAATTAAAACACCCAAATTGGGTGTAATTTTGCACGTCAATGATAACCAAAACCCAAATCGAAACAACAGAAATTAAGACAAGCATCATTGATGAGACAGGTCATGCAATTTGGGATAGAACCCTCACTGAACTAACCCAAAAACTAAAAAAACCAACTTTTAACACTTGGATAAGACCACTAGCTTTCAAAGGAATTAAGGATAATTATGCAGTGTTGTGCGTAAAGAATGATTTTACAAAGAATCTAATTTTACAATGCTACCAAAAAGAGATTATTGCGGCTCTTAAGGAAGCTTCAGCGGCTTCTTTAGGACTAAGATTAATAGTTGACGATAAACTAGAAGCCCCAGTGTTCCTTAAAGATAATACCCAGCAAACTATTGCGACCCTCGACACTAAGATACAACGTGCTCAGCAAACTTATCAACAACGCAATAACAATCACAAAACAAACCTTATTCCAGAACTATCATTTAATAATTTTATCAATGCTGCTAATAACGAAATCGCAACTATATTCTCCAAAGCACTTCTAGATAACAGTAGCACTTCTTACAAGTCAATTTTTATTCACTCTGAATCAGGTTTAGGTAAAACCCATCTATTACATGCCTTAGGTAACTATGGCTTATCGGCAAATCCTGAATTACGTATCAAATATATTGGTGCTGAAGACTTCACTAATCAACTCGTTACCGCTATTCGCAAAAACCAAACTCAGGAATTCAGAGCACAGTTTCGTAATTTAGATATCTTGCTTTTTGATGATTTACAATTTCTACAAGGCAAGAAAGTTTGTCAGGAAGAGTTTTATTATAGCCTTGATAGTTTAGTGAGTCGTGGTTCTAAAGTTTTTGTTGCAGCAAATACCAATATTAATCAACTCACAAAAATAGACAAAAAAATCCTTAGCCGTATCAACGCTGGTCTTATTAGTGAGATCAAAAATTATTCATTTGATTCTAGAGTAGCTATTCTCCAAAACAAAGCCGCTCAAAGCCGCTTAACAATTGCTTTTAATCATATAGAACTTATAGCAAGGAAATATTCAGACAATATTAGAGAACTTGAAGGTGCTTTATCCCAGCTTAATGCTCAAAGAGATTTCCTTGATAAAGAAATAGACGACAAATTGATTTGTGAATTATTTGGTGGACTCGGTGATGAACCAAACTACAAAGGTCTAAGTATTGAATTAATCTCGGATCATATTGCTGACTATTTCTCGCTGAAGTCTAAAGATCTACGAAGCAAGAAACGTCAGCAGGCAATAGCTAAACCTCGACATATTGCTATGTACCTAAGCTATCAGTTATTACAAATTAGTTACAAACGTATTGGTGAATTCTTCGGTGATCGCAAGCATAGTTCTGTGATACATTCTATTAGATTAGTTGAATCTGAGCTCCAATCCCGCTTGCCAAGCGCTCGTGGCACTCAAATAATACTAGATGAACTGAAAGAAAAAATTACCAGCAGTTTATAAATATCAAGATTGGGAATAGCTATATAATATAGGTTTAAGCTATTAACGATGGTCAAAAACAAAGAATTAGAGAAGAACTACACTAAGGAAACGCCCTTAGTTACATCATTATTAGACAATTACAGCCTGAATAAACTTGGTTCAGCTAAAGACACTAGACATTTTACTATTAGTATCAAAGGCTCTGGTCTCAAATACAAAAGTGGAGATTCGCTTTATGTATTCCCTCAGAATGATACTAAATTAGTAAATGAGTTATTGAATTTAATTTTTTTGAATGATAGTAAAGAAAATGAATTCAAAAGATTTTATAACGAAATCAATATCACTCGCCCTAGTAATAAATTTTTCAAACTAATCGAAACTAAAGTTAATCTTGATCCAGTACAAGCACAAGAACGATTCAATGGCTATACAACAGTAGCTATAATCAAAATCCTCAAACAAGAATATCCCGATTTAATAATCTCAAGTAACGAGCTTGCTGAAAACTCTTCTAGAATTATGCCTCGCGCTTATTCCATCGCCTCATCACCAAAACTTCATCCAGATGAAATTCATCTCTGTATCGCACGAGTCGAACAAAACATAAACGGACAGAAAATATTAGGATTATGTTCAAACTACCTAAGCGACCGTATTGCAGTCAATGACAAGGTTCTAAGAATATATTTACACAGCAATGACAAGTTCAGATTACCAAGCGATCATAGCAAATCCATCATAATGGTTGGTCCAGGCACTGGTATTGCGCCATTTAGAGCGTTCATTCAAGAACGTAATTACTACAGAGATAAATCCGAAAATGTCGGGAAGGATTGGTTATTCTTTGGTGATCAACACCACGCCTTTGATTATATCTATGGTGAAGAATTAGAAAAGTACAAACTAAAATATGGCTTAAGAATTAGCACAGCCTTCTCTCGTGATCAAGAACAAAAAATTTACGTCCAAGATCGAATGAAAGAACAGGCTGATGAGATTTTTGAATGGTTGGAGAATGGCGCTTATTTCTATGTTTGCGGTGATGCGCGCAAAATGGCTAAAGATGTCGATGAAACACTACAACAAATAATTCAAGCACATGGAAAAGATCCTATCACTTATATCAAACAGCTCAAGGAAGAACAGAGATATTCACGAGATGTCTACTAAAAATCTATTGCTCAATCTCTCTCTAGGAGCAATTCTAGGGGCTATAGTCTTTGGAGCAGCTGAACAACGACTACTACTAGCTGCAGTAGTTTGTTTTATGGCAAGCTCAACTATCTTTACAACTCTCAAGCACAGAAGATACGAGATTATCACGTTCACTACTAGTTTTCTACTGATGTTCTTCAACTATAACTTACGTTCCGAATATCTACAATATTACGACTGGGATAAGATCAATATCAACTCAGCAGAACATTATTGGTTAATAGACAATAATCCAACACAACAATTCTTCCAAGATAAATTTATACTTGCATATAAAAAAATTAACCCAAATATCGGTGATAGATTCAATGAAATTTTCCTACCACTCAAATTACAAGCCCAAGCTCCAAGCAAGCTTGGCTTAACTAAAGGTGATATAGTACAGAGTAAAATACGCAACAAAAGCAAAGCCTTCATAAAGGATCTAGAATATCCCCAAAGTAAATTTTACACCCCACAAAAAGTCTTCAACAAACTCACAAACATAGACTTAGAGTATGTTTCACATCCTCTATCAGTAATTGATAGGACTCAAACCTTCGTTAAGAACTTCTATTACAAGCACATGAGTGAAGAAAATGCACAAATTACCTGCGCAATGCTTTTTGGTACAAGGGTAGTAGCTCAATCAGAAGAACTTAGCAAGCAAGTAAGAAACCTTGGGCTAAGTCATTTCTTTGCGTCTTCCGGCTTCCACTTAGTCGTACTATTATTATTACTTAATTGGATATTTGAACTCCCTATAATTAAAAGAAGAATTAGCTTACGTTCAAAAACTATAATTTTAATTCTGCTTATTAATTTTTATGGTGGCTTGGCTGGCTTCAGCCCTTCAATTATGAGAGCTCAAATTGTCAGTTCAATATATTTATTATTGAATCTTCTCAAGCGCAAAGGAGACTCTATCAAATTATTATTTATTACCGCGGGGTTAATGTTAATTATTGATCCTTACAGTATATTTGATATAGGATTCCAGTTTAGTTATCTAGCAACTCTATCCATATTAATCTGGTCAAATAGAATCAAACAAAGCCTTAGAGCGTATCTACCAATCCCCGATTATCTACAAGAGATTATTATCGTCAGTATTGCTTCTCAAATACTATTATTTCCATTCATTGTTTATTATTTCCATAATTTACAAGTATGGTCACTAATAGCTAATATTATTTTTGGACCTCTCTTGTCTTTAATTACACTACTGTCCTTTACCGGACTATATTTTATATTAGAACCACTACTAAATATTTTCAAAGCAATTATTAACTACTGCGACAAATTACCATACCTGGTCAATTATATAGAGATAAATATAGAGACCTTATTCTTACTATTAATACTAGCAAACTTAATTGCATACATAGCCTTCCCAGTGGCTAAGACAGAAGACAATCGTGAATCTAATACTATAGACAGCTACTTGTATCAATTCTTCAATAAAGCAATTAATAATAATTACATAAGAGCAAGTTTAATATTTTCATGCACAATAATGATACTTGCACTTAATACATTACCTATCGGCGTACACAAAATCAACTTTAGCAAAGGACAAATTGCAAATCAGTACAGGAAAAAAGACTTTGAGTATTTTAAAGTTCTAGGCTTAGAATGCTTATTAATAAAGGACTTAAGCTCAATAGATAAGCTCAATAGCTTACATGAAGTCTCAATATTATTACTGCCAAACATGACAGCCAAAGATATATACTTAGATACTTTATTGAATATAGTCAAACCTCAATTTATAATTTACTTTGCTCGGAACGATAGTTCAAAATTTAAAATTAATCAAGAGATTATTGGATCTAAAGCCCAATCAATTTTCGATCATGGCACTTTGTATATAACAGACGGCAAATATTGGAGAATTGATAATGATTAACTATTTAGCAATTGATATTGGTGGTACTTATACAAGGTTAGGTTTCTTTGATAAAGAGAATTTAGTTGATACTATAGTCATGGATACTCCACGTCAACCTCAAGATTTACTTAAGATACTAGAAAAAGAGATTCGCTCAAAAGCTTTCCTAGAAGCAATTGCAGTCGGTGCTCCAGGCTACTGGGACCATAAATGCATACTCAAACAAAGTATAAATTTACCAGAATATATTGATTATCCATTATGGTCATTATTATCAGAAAGAATCAAATTACCAATTTTCCTTAAATCAGATGTTGAACTTGCTACTATTGGTGAGGCAATCTATGGTTTCAAAAATAAATACAATAACTTTCTTTATATCAATATGGGGACTGGCTTGGGAGCTGGTTTATATAAAGATGGAGAAATTTTTAATACCAATTATTCTCCAACACTAAGATTAGAATTCCTAGTTAATCCAGATTCACAAGAAGAAGATCAATCACGTGTCAATTTACTTGCAACAACTTTAATTAATCTAACTTGCATTCTGGCGCCTCAAATTATTGTCTTTGGTGGTGGCAAAGTTGCAAACAATTGGGACAGCCTTATAGTACCAGCTACAGTCAAGGCAGCAGCATATCTAAATAACGTAATGCCCTACCAGATTGCATTTGATCGCTCTAAACTAGAATATCCTTCACTTTATGGGGGATTAGAACTCATCAAACAACAAACAAATATCCCCCAAACAACCTAGAATTATCATCAAATGCCCTAGATAAAGGGTATCTTGAGTAGATACTTTATTGGAATAATACTAATGGTGTATAAAATAACGCCTATATTTATTTTTATTCTACTTGGAGTACTTCTAGTACGTCCAACTGTTGCTGTATCTTTGCTTGAAGGTGGCGGCGTAAAACAAAATAGTCTTATTGTTGAACCAAGAAGCTTCATTGATGCTTACAGAGCAAGAGACATCGGAGATGTAGTCACAGTAAGAGTTATAGAGAATGTGAGCGCCGTAAAAAGATCAGAAGTGATGTTAAACAATAATACAACTTCTGATGCTGATTTGACATTCAGACTCGCAACCAATAAAACTAGTACTCTTACTCCAGATGCTAACAACGTTGCTAATATGATCACCAACGTCGCACTGCCAGTTGATTACTCCAAACGCAACTCCAGAGCAATTAATGTTGATAACCAAGAGAAGTTTATAACACTAGTAAGCTGCCTTGTCGTTGAAATAGATCCACAGAATGGCAATATGGTGGTTGAAGGCTCTAGACAAATACTCATGGAAGGCCAGACTAAAAGCATGTATGTTAGAGGCATCATTTACCCTAAAGACATAGACTCTAATAACGAAGTTCCTAGCTACAAACTAGCTAATGCTCAAATACAAATCATTGGTAGTGGTAGTCTGACAAAAGACAGAGATAGTGGCTTTGTACAGAAACTATTCAGAAGAATATTCTAATAGACTTGTTGCGAAATCGCCCATAGCTGCGTTACGCTCGTCCTCAGAACCATCATTGACGGGTAGTCAACTCAGTTTCTTCGTCCTCGCAAGCCTTGCTCTGAACGATTTCGTAACAAGTCTAATTAAATTCTTGAATTGGCGCCTTATTATACAGCGTATAATAGAGTTCAGCCCAGCCATCTTTAGTATAAATATCAACAAAGCTCTTCAGTTCATTAACCCAATAATAATTACCCTGCTGATCTTTTGGCTCAGCATGCAAACCAGTGAACTCATTAACTTTAATACCAACGAAGTCAATTGGCTTATCAACATGATTAAGTGAATTATCAATATGAACTCTAGAACCATATTGTGGTGGATATTTAGCAGTATTCGTCGCTGCCACATAAGGATGAATATTAGAGTTACCAAGACCACGCTGTATAGCTCTAACTACAAAACTCTTAAAGAAACCTGTTGTATGGTTATAGAGCCATGATTTCTGCGGGTAACTAATATTTCGATGATTAGGATAAGCTTCGAAATCTCGATTAGCCTCAGAGCGCAAATCCTCTTGAGCAATCAATCTATCAAAATACTGTAATAAGCCAGAACTATCGAGAATATCAAAAGCATAAGCTTGAGTATTACTCGTGATAAGTATAATAGAAAGCCCCTTTGCCTTACAATATTCAAGAATATCAAAAGCACCCGGTCTTACTATATAATACTGTCCAGCCTTTGACTTCTCAACTTCATAACCCATCTTCTCAGCTTTCTTTATATCTGAATCTTTCAGCCGATCAGAAGCAATCAGCGTCTCATCAAGATCAAAGCTAATAATCTTTGCTAAGCATACTTGAGTACAATAAAAAAATAAAACTAAACAGAGAAGTATTTTTTTCATATGGCTACAATATTAACTAATTTATTTGGCACTACTATAATTTTCTTAATCTCTAAACCTTCAAGACGTTTTTTTAGTTTATCATTACTCAAGGCAATAGACTCTAAAGTCGCTTGATCTAGATCTTTAGTAACTTCAAGTACATCTATCTTCTTACCCTTGAGTTGAAGAACCAGATTAACAGTATCTTTCAACGTATACTCTCGCTTAAATTTCGGCCAAGTTACTTTATGGACTGAATTAGTGACAATATTATCAACACTTGGTTCTTGTTTTAATTTATAAGTAAACCACAACTCTTCAGCTAGATGAGGTACAAAAGGTGCAAGCATTTTAATAAAATTAATCATACAGTGTATAATAATTAAACGATCTTGCTGATTGAGCTCTACTTGACCATCAGCTCTATATTTATACATCGTATTGACAAACTCAGACATTCTTGAGATTGCAGTATTAAATGAATTACGCTCCAAATCATTAGTAACAGCTTCTAAGGCTGTATGAAATGCCCTTAGAATAACCTGATTCTCAGTATCAAGATTAGCCATATCAAAAGTTATATCAAGATCTTCTGCAGTTAATACTTGAGCATAGTTTTGAAATAATCTCCAAACCCTATTAACAAAGCGATACTGCCCTTGTGCTCCTTCTTCAACCCACTCAACTTCTGATTCTACTGGAGCAGCAAACAAAATAAACAATCTAGCCGCATCAGCCCCATACTCATCAAAGAAATCATTAGTGCCAACCACGTTACCACGCGACTTTGACATCTTAGTTATTTTGCCTTCCTTCTCTGAATACTTAACCACCATACCTTGCGATAAAAGTTTCGTAAAAGGTTCAGAGAAATTCAACATACCACAATCCCTGAGAGCTTTTGTAAAGAAACGAGAATACAACAAATGCAAAATTGCATGCTCTATACCACCAACATACTCATCTACAGGGAAGGTTTTATCCTTAGCAAAAGGCAACTCTAGATTATGTGGATCACAATAGCGTAAGAAATACCAACTACTGCACATAAAGGTATCCATAGTGTCAGTAATACGCTTAGCTGGCTTACCAGTCTCTGGACAAACAGTGTTATACCAATCGGAGTTATTAGCAAGTATAGAACCACCCTCTTCCTTAGCCTTTGAGAAATCTATATCTAACGGCAGCCTCACAGGCAACTGATCGGCAGGAACTGGTACAAGAGTACCATCTTCTCTTTCAAGCAAAGGTAAAGGACAACCCCAATAACGTTGACGACTAATCAGCCAATCACGCAACCTATAAGTAACTTGCCACTGCGCGAAACCCTTTTGCTGACCATATTCTACGATTCTATCTTTTGCGATCTCTGAATCCAAATTATCAAATTGAGCGCTATTAACTAAAAGACCAGCCTCTACATACGGCAACTCAGTATTAGATTGAATTACACGCTTAATCGGTAACTTATACTTAACCGCGAATTGATAGTCTCTCGCGTCATGAGCCGGCACTGCCATCACTGCGCCAGTACCATAATCGGACAGAACATAGTCAGCAAGCCAGATTGGAATAGACTCACCAGTATAAGGATTAATACAATAACTACCAGTCTTGACTCCAGTTTTCTCTCGCCCCTCATTATTACGCTGCAACTCCGATAGTTCTGCTGAAGACTTGATATAAGCTTCAACTTGAGTAAGATTTTCTTTAGTGGTTAAACTTATCGCAAGTGGATGCTCTGGACTAAGTACCATATAGGTTACACCCATTATGGTATCTGGGCGAGTAGTAAATATTTCAATCACTTGCCCTGCCTCAGAATCGCTCATAGCTGCGTTACTAGCAATAGGAAACTTAACCAAAGCTCCCTTTGACTTGCCAATCCAATTACGTTGCATAAGCTTAACGCTATTAGGCCAGTGTTCTAACTTATCAAGATCAGCTAACAACTCTTCAGCATAAGCAGTAATCTTCAAGAACCATTGCTTCATCATGCGCTTATTGACAGGCGTATCTTGATGACGCCAGCACATACCATCTTCGACCTGTTCATTAGCAAGTACGGTTTTACACTCCGGACACCAATTAACAGGGGCTTCTTTTTGATAGGCTAAACCTTTCTCGTATAATTTCAAAAATAGAAACTGGGTCCAGCGATAATAATCTTCACGACAAGAAATCTGCTCACGACTCCAATCATAACTAGTACCCATGCGCTTCAACTGCTGATCACGCATATAAGCTATATTGGCTTCAGTCCACTCTGCTGGATGTATACCGCGCTCAATAGCAGCATTCTCTGCTGGTAATCCAAAAGCATCAAAACCCATAGGATTAAGTACTTCATAACCCTGCATCCGTTTATAGCGACTAATAACATCAGAGATGGTATAAACTCGCATATGCCCCATATGCAAATTGCCACTTGGATAAGGAAACATCACCAGAGAATAATATCTTTTAGCAGGATCAACCTTATCATCAAACTTATAAAGATCTGAATTCAACCAGATATTTTGCCATTTGGCTTCAAGCTCTTTCGCTGAGTATTTTTGTAATTCTTGCAAGTTCATCAAGGCTAATTATATCAGTAGACTTGTCACGAAATCGTTCAGAGCAAGGCTTACGAGGACGAAGAAACTGAGTTGACTACCCGTCAATGATGGTTCTGAGGACGAGTGTAACGCAGCTATGGGCGATTTCGTGACAAGTCTAGTACGTATTAACGCTGCTATCTATATGGCAAGACCAAGCATGGATACCACCGTCTAAATTATAAAGATTTTCAAAACCATGATTTTGTTCTAGCCATTGAATAGCTCTCTTAGACCTACCGCCATGATGACAATGAATCACAACGATTTTATCCTTCGGAATCTCGGCAATTCGATCGGGTATTTCATTCATCGGTAATAATGTACCTTGAATATTACAGAATTCAAACTCATTTGGATTCCGTACATCAATCAAACAATAGTCTTTGCCAGAATCTATAAGTTCTTTTAATTCAAATACTGATACTCGCTTTACTTCACTCATAATCAAAATCAATCATAAAACAAGAACCCTTACCATAATTACTTTCAACAGTAATAGTACCGTTCATTGCTTCAACAACATCCTTACAAATAGTCAAACCCAAACCAAGACCAGATATATTTTCGGTATGAGAATTCTTCGCTCGATAGAATCTCTCAAAAACCCGCAAACGTTCTAATTCAGTCATTCCTATGCCATTATCAGAAACCGAAAATCTAATTTTGTTATCATCTCTATTAACAGTTATTTTAGAAATTATTTCACCACCATTTGGAGAATATTTAATTGCATTAATCATTAAATTCTCAATCACTTGTCGAATAAGCTTGCGGTCAGCCCTAATCAAAGGATAATCAGGCTCAAATTGAAAATTAAACTGATGGTCTTTGTTTAATGGTGATAAAGCATTAACTACATATCTAGCAATTTCACCAATATCAACCTTCTCTAAACTTACAGACCAACCTTTTGTACTAGCACGGTTCAACTGTATCAAGTCATCAATCATTCTCGACAAGCGCCCCCCAGCCTGCTGTATCTGCTCACTCGCTTCTAGAATCAATTCGGGTTTAATTTCATGACGCTGTAAAATATTACTAAAACCCATAATACTTACTAAAGGGGTTCGTAACTCATGCGAGACATTATTAATCAACTCAGTTCTGGTTTTATTTAATTCAACCAATTGAATATTTTGTTCTTCAAGTAATTTCAAACGTTCCAAAGACGCTTCTAGAAAGCTTTTAAGATTATTGAAAATAGAGTCCGAGATTTCTTTAATCTGAAACTTTGATTCAGTACTAAGTGTTATTGGTAGCTGCAACTCATTAATCTTCAATGCTAGTAGATCACAAAATGACCATAATAGTTCGATATGAGCCTCAGTGAAACTAAAATCTGCTGCAAAATAAATCAAACCATGTATTCTATTATCAGCTTCTAATGGCAAAATCACTTCAGTATCTGAATGCTTACAAGGTTTCTTATGTAAGAAAATATCTTCTATAACTTTTCGGTTAAAAAAACTTGATCCAGCTAATTTATCAATCTGATCTTTTTCTGACAGCTTATCATCATTAGCGTGAATAACAAAAATCTGCGCATCCTTAAAGTGAAGATAATCAACAAAAGCTTCTTTGATTTTATCTTCAACTACAGATATCTCAGTCTCATCACTCACAACTTTCAGCAAGTTCCTAAGCCAAATCCAGTTTATCTGTTGAGTAGAGGTTTTATCCATTGAGCAAGGCTTCATTATAGCTTATTTTTAGCGCATTTCCACATAGATAAAAACTCAGAAATATGGGCATAATGTGTTCATGGGCTTTATTCAAATATTATTAGACTTCTTGCAAAAGTTTATACTTCGTTTCGCTGGATGTCTATTCATAATATTATTGACAACTCATCCAACTTTAGCGAAGCTCGGAAATAGCGTAGAACAAAACAAAGAGCAGTATGGTGAAGCTGTATCAATCGAAACTTTTCCACATAACAAAGGTTTCACTGGTTATATCACCTATAACATTGATGACAAATGGAAGCTTAAAGCATTCTTTATTGATAATGAAGTAAGACTAGAACACTTAATTCAACAGAAAGATGGTGTTGGTATATTGAGCCGTTCAGAGGTTCGTGATCAAGCTTTTAAGATGTTTGCACCTAATACGCGAGGCAGTTACAAAAAAGAGCTGGATCAAGCTAGGGTAGAAGGACATTTCTTCGATAAAGGTCTTATTGCTTATGAATTTTTTATGAGTGGTCACAAAAAAATTGGCTATAAAGCAATTAAAGTTTTGTTATATGAGAACAACAAGAGTTTTGTAACAATAAATCCAAAAGCATATTTATAGTAAAATATAAATATGCCAAAAACCCGCGCTACATTTAGCTTTGGTAGATTTGAAGAATTCAATCTCAATAGAACAGCACGCTTTAAAGGACAAACCGAAAACACTACACTAATCATTGTCCATGAGTTAGATGCTCAGGAATTACTAGCAACACAAAAATACATTGAATGCCAATGCAAATACAAAGCCGTAAAGCTAGTTAACGTCGAAACTTTCAAGCAAGAAATCAATAATTATCCAATTACAGAAACAGCTATTTTAATTTTACATCTCAAACTAGATACAGAAATCCATTTACACCAAGAACTCAGCGCTCTTTGTTTCAAACGAGAACTCTTCCAACTTAACCCATACAATAAAATAGCTAAACTGTTTGATGATAAATATTTATTCTATGTATTAATGACAGCTAATGAAATCAAACAGGCTCAAACAATCAATCTCCCTTGCAATAATACAGCCCCTCTTGCCTTAGTGCCAACTAATCTTAAAAACAAGTCCATAATAATAAAACCAAGACACGGTACCGAAAAAATAGACACAATGCATTTCGACAATGCTTCTCAGGGATTGACTCTCATACAACAAGTTCATCAATATGATGATTGCATGTTACAAGAGTTCATTAGCTCTAAGAATGAATACAAGGCTCTATATTTACAAGGGAAATTCTATTTAAGAGAAACCAACATACCAAAAGGCTTGCAAAGCTATCTGAGTAACTTTATCGATGTCTTAGACAATTATGCTCGCCAAAATAAAATCATCCTACCATCAATATTCTCAATAGACCTACTAGAAAAAGAGAATGATCAGCTTATAATTCTAGAAGCAAATATTAGACCAGCAGCAATATATAGCTTTATCAATTTATTATAACGCTAACAACACCAGAGATCACACCTATTGTTGCCACTTGCAATAAGCCTAAAGTAAACTTCAGGCTTTGCTTCAATTTACTTTTTGGAACCCAAATCAAATCGCCTTCTTTAACCAAATAAGCTTCTTCACCAACTCCAGAGCCTGATTTATAAGCCCTAAATACTTCTTTAGGGAAGTTAATATAGTATTCAGATCTAGTGCCATCAACTCGCTGCCGAATGACTTTAACCTTAGTCCTAAGAGCCGTATCACCAAAGCCACCAGCCTTAGCAATTGCATCATAAACGGTTTTAATATCACCAATAGAATAACTACCTGGACGTACTACCGCTCCAATTACAGCGACATTATTAGTAACTCTATAAATCAAAACATCAATAAACTTAGGCTTAGCTAATTCAGTTGATTGAAATTTTTGACTCAATAACGCAATCAATTCAGTATGAGTCAAGCCTTTTATATGTAACTCACCAAGCTTAGGCGCAATAATATTACCATTGGGCAAGAGAGGTAGTCGCAAAAAACTTTCTTTAGATCCATCTTCATACTCATAGAAAAAACTTAGTTCATTATCTTGTTGAATAGTATAATGAACTTGGTCGGATGATGAACTAAAAGGTGTACTCTGACTAGTTTCTAGCTCAGCAGTAGCTGGAACTATACTAAACAAAAACAAAAGGACTAAAAGTAGTCTTTTCATTTAAGTGCACGTCCTTTTTCATAGTGAGCAATAAATTCCTCAAAGCTTGTATTCTCATGATATTTTTTTATCACTTCTTTTGCTTCAGCGTAAGCGACATCATAATCACCAGCAAAATATGCTCCATGAAAATGATAAATATGAAAGACTTGAGTATTAGAAAAATTGCGAACAAACAACTTAGAATAAGCATAAGTCTCAGGATGCTTAATATGGAACAAAGCATCCATTAGCCCCTTAGCTAGAAAAGAATTTTTACTAGCTTGCTCTTCCATTATTTTCAAGAGTTGTGCTCCAAACTCAGGCTCAGTCTTCCATACATTAATAAACAACTGCAAGTTTGTTTGAAAATGTCCTGGATAATAAGCATGAGCTAACTTATAAATATTAATAGCCCTAGGAATATCGTTATTAGCTGCTGCTGCAACAGCGTTAAAGAAAATCGCAGAAGCAATTGTCTTGTTACCAGAATAACCATATTTGTCTTTAATATAATTTCTTGGATCCTTTGCTTGATCGAGAAATCTTTGCAAAGTATCCTGACGCTCCAATCCATTATCTGGAATAAAACGCAGAAAATCTCTCACCGCTTGCTCTTGGATCTTAAGATTAGGCTTAAATGTATCAGTACCAGGATCTTCATAATACTGCAACAAACGATATCTCCAGTTCTGCTTAGCACCAATATCAGAAACAGAGTCCATAGTACTAGACCAAAAATTCTCTCCATTATGCCAATCCAAAGATTTAATCATTGAGCGCAAACTTAATGGCGTAATAATAAGAATCAACAAGGTTATTAAAATTCTTGAATTGACAGTAATATTACGATCTTTCAAATCAAGCAAAACCTTATCCACAAATACAATCAAAGCAATTAATAAACCAAGAACAAAGAAATAAGTATAACGGTCTCTAGCTAAGCAATACAAAGGAATAATATTTAACGACATAGCAATACTCAAAGCAGCAAAGAACAACGATCCTGAGATCACTTTGTTATGAACCATAAATTTAGAGCTTGGAAGGAAATAAAAATAGAACATCGCAAAAACCAATAATAAAGCACAAGCTAAACACAATATATGATATGGAGTAAAAGCATTCGCTAAAACAACTTGATGATGTTCATCAATACTAAGCTTAATAGGAAAGAAAAATAATTTAATATAGTGAAACAAAATCTCAGGAGCAACAACAAACAAACGCTCGCAGAATTCTGACAGACCATTAGAACGCCATTCTCCTGCCTCTGTAACAATACTTGAACGGTGAACCATATAAGCAATAAATGATGTAAATGCAAAAATAACCTTAGCAAGTTCATAACCATAAGAATTTTGATTACGATTGATTCTATTGAATACAAAAAGAAACAACATCATCAATGGCGCGATTATAACCATTTCAGAGCCATGATATCCAATAAAAAAGAAAGCACTACTCAATATTAATAAAAGAATGCCTCTTAAAGATTTAAGATCAGAAATTTTTAAATTCAACCAGAAAGCAGTCACACAAAACAATGTAGCCCAAAGGAAACCAACTCCTGATGTAAGCATGTTAACGGCTTCATTATGCAGTGGATGTACTATCCAAATTGCAATAATCACAAAAGGCACCCAAGCAGAGAGAGTGTTCAACACTGGTTTATCACTCATTGCAAATTTCTTTTTTTGTACTTTCGTTGCTGCCGCTGGTGCAGCTTTGTAGTCAAAAATCCTTCTAAGTATCAAAAAGAACAAAACACCATTCAATAAATGAAAAGTAAAATTAACAAATAAGTGAAAACACCAAGATCTTGCACCCCAAAGGCTATAGCCAATTGAAGATCCCACCCACTCAAGTGGACGATAGATCACCGTTGGAAAATTAGTCCAGCAAACATTATGGCTATCAGAAACAATATTCCAATAAAAAACGATGGCATAGAGTACATCATTATGGATACGCTCGTTACGTACGATCAGCTTAATATCATCATAACCAACAAATTCGTTGGTTATACTGGTAGACCAAGCTACTGCTCCAAGCAACAAAATAAGGAAAATTTGTAATCTAAAATTCTTAAAAAAACTATTAGCCATACTATCTATAAGATACACCAATATGCTACTATTGATCAGGATATATGCTTGTATATCCATCAACGATATGGTATATACACAGATTAACAGTTCAAACAAAATAAATACTTTAGAAGAGGGGCTCACTTATGATGACGTGCTCCTAGTTCCGCAATTCTCGGATATCCATCATAGATCAGAAGTTTCCCTACACAGTAGAATTTTGCCTGAGGTAGATCTAGAGATTCCTTGCGTTTCAGCTAATATGGATACTGTCACAGAGCACCAAATGGCTTTTGCGATGGCTCAACATGGTGGACTTGGAATTCTACACAGATATTTAGATATCGATGAAATGCTTACGCAAATAGCTAAATACCAAGAACTTTGTGAAGAACACAAAATCCATCCTAAGCCTTTTATTGTCTCTATTGGCGTGCATGACGCGGAGAGAGTAGAGACTGCTTATAAACACAATATTAGAAATTTTTGTATCGATGTTGCTCATGGTCACCATATCTTAGTGAAGGACAAAATCGAATACCTACGCAAAAAATATGGCAATGAAGTTGGAATTATTGCTGGTAACGTCGCTACCTATGAAGCAGCTTTAGCTCTCTACGAATGGGGTGCTGATTGCATCAAAGTAGGTATAGGCCCGGGTTCCGTTTGTACAACAAGAATCAAAACTGGCTGCGGTTACCCACAACTCTCTGCTGTAACACAAGCCAAACAAGCTAAAGATGACTTCACCAACAAAAACAGCTCTGAGAAATTTATTATTGCTGATGGTGGAATCAAGGTTTATGGTGATATCACCAAGGCTTTAGCTGCTGGTGCTGATGCTGTAATGTTGGGCTCTATTTTTGCAGGCTGTAAAGAGACTCCAGGAACGGTCTGGCGCAACGAAAACGAAGAGATCACCAAGAGTTATAGAGGCATGGCCTCGGCTAGAGCTCAATCAGAGTTTGGTATTGAAGAGATCAACGAAGAAGGTGTTGCGCTCACTGTCAAATATCGCGGTAGCGTTAGACACATACTGCCTCGCATCAGCAAAGGCGTACGTAGTGGTCTCAGCTATTGCGGTTCACGTAACATACAAGAACTACAGAGCAAGGCAAAATTTGTCCGTGTTAGTTACAGTAGCTACTTAGAAGGTAAGCCACATAAAGCTTTTAGTAATTGATTATCTAAGACCGAAAACTTAATCTCATCAGCCTTAGCACTGCAGTATTCTAGTTGAATATCCTTATTAGAATCCACGGTTAGTTGTTGAATCAATTCTTCTAGCCTCAAACCCTCTCCAGAAGCAAGATTGTATACGCCTTGTGCTTGATTAGAAATCAATCCATCTACCATTCTCACAAAATCATCAATATAGACAAAATCTCGTACTATTTGCCCAGGAAAATCAGCATTCAGTTTAATCAAAGGGCTAGACTGGTTTCTAATTGTATCTTTGACTATTGCAGCAAAACCGCGATTACTAAATTCACGACCATAAGGATTAGAAATTCTTATAATAAGATGTCTCTTAAATAATTTTTGCACTAATTGCTCTAATACTAATTTATTTCTACCATAGTCATTAACTGGCTTACACTGTGCTTGCTCAGTAATAGGTGATAACTTACTATACGCCGTATAATTAATCAATTGCAGTGCCTCTATTAGATTTAGTGGGTTCCTAGCTGGATTACTACGCGGCAATAGCAGCTCGCAATGACGATTCTGACTAGAAAAATCTTGCTCTATACTCTCTATAACTGAACTATAAACCTCACCATAAACTGAAGCACTAGAAAAATATACAAAATAAAGATCTGGATTATGTTTTGCTAAAGCAGTAATAAATTCAAGCTCCTCATTAAGAGCTTTACTATACACTGTATAGATACAAGCATCAAATCGACCTAACTCAGTAAGTGAAGTCCAACTAGAACCTAAGCTAGCTTCCACAATCTTAGCCTCAATTTTCTTAGTAAATCTTTCAGCCTTAAAAGTCCTATCAAGAATAGTCAAAGACTCCGACATCTGCTTATAATTAAGCAGACTTGAGCCCAAATAACCTGAAGCGCCAGTAAATAATAGAGATCCAAACTGCACTATATCTTCAGTCTAACATAATCATCAAAATTCTTTTTAGCAATATCAAAGAGCTTTCTAGCTTTCTTCACCTCTGAGACTTTGGCACCATCTATTATTTTATGAATATAAGTTTTTAGAGCTTCTATCTCAGCAAGGTAGTATGTTTTCATCACTGAATCCATCTTCTCAAAAGGAATCTCAGTGAACTGAAAGATACTATTGATTTGTGTTGTATCACTGTAATTTACAATATGACTGAGATAAGTTTTTTGTTGTTTTGTTAAACTTTTGAATATTAATTTTTGCCAATATTCTTTTGGTGAATTGATATCAAATATAGTATCTAACGATAAGTCAATCTGCATATTCAACCAGAGATCAACTGCTTTACTTGCTTTTAGAGCGGGGAACAGGTCTCTAGTACTAAAACTTGAATAAACCCTAGCTCCAAGTTCATAAGTTTTCTTCGGAGTATAGAATTTAGTGAAATCTACGCAAGGAGTCCTGGCACAGCTTGCCGTTCTAATATCAGCTTGATTAAAAGTACTAACCAAAAATCCAGTCTCTGGATTATAAACCCGAAATTCACCAAACTCATTCAAATCTGGTCTAGGACTAGTATTCCCTCCCTTACGGATTCCAACTAAAATAAATCCAGGCGGAATAGTAAACTCTCTAATTTTAAAACTTTGATCAGTTGTAGTATAACGTGTACGCCCACGCGGAAAGATATCTAATATTTGTGTTTCATCAAGATTATCATTAGAATCATCATTACTTAAAACAGCATCATCATTATAAAAAGAACTATTGAAATATTTTTTCTGATCTGGAAGTGGCTTGAGACCATTAAGCTTAGTAGCAATGGAACCAACATTAATATGAAGATGTCCATCCTCTTCAAAATACAAAGAATTATAACCACCCATACGTCTCGTTACAATTCTAATAGGATTAGTAGCACTAATAGGCTTAGTTGCATCATAAACAAAGGTTCGACTCTTAACGGGTACCGTAAATAAATTAAGAGTTAAAGAACTCGCAGTTGGCTTATCAGAAGAAATTAATCGTAATTGGCTAGTAGCGTAGCGATCTACCTGATAAAGCTTATCTTCTTCTTTATCAGCAGCTTTTGCTTGGATGCTAATAGCGATAGCATTAACTAAATCATCTAAATCTAAACCAGAATCATCAATTTGAATAGCAAAGAGCTCCTGATTAGCTTCAAGAATCTCATAGGCATTACTATTAACCAAAAGCTCTAATAAATTACTACTGATCTGTAGTTTTGAATCCACAATAAATTTTTGATGAAATTGATCTAAGTCAATCAAAGATCCTAAGTGATTTCTCGTCAATAAAGTCGACCGTAGGAACTCATCTTCTTGAGTTAATTTAGGCTTCAAAAATCTCGAGTTATAAAATTCAACCCCAAAATCCTTATAACGATCATCCAATCGCAAACCCTGTATCTGACTAGGGTTAAGCCCAAGCAAAAGCGTCTCAGTTAGAGCATTGCTATTGAATTGATCTGCATAATTCTTCAGTAATTCCAAACGATCAAGATTAAGCTGCTGATCGACAACTTTCATATTATAAGCATCAAGCTTAAGTGAACTTAAACTTGCAACTAAACTTTTCTGCAATTCTAATAAAAAGTTTGAGCTGATTTTGCCACTATGTGTCGCAGCAGCAAGCATCATAGTATCCCATGAACTATAGACCTGAGTCTCTCGCTGAAAGTCTCTATAAGTATGGAAACTACTAGTTAGAAAAAGCGTAAAAGCTAAGCCGATTACGACTAGAAAATAATGAATTGGTAACAATTTAATCCCCCGATTAAGTTAAACCAATTCTATAAAATTTGAATATTAAAGTCAATCAAGGAAAACACCTAAGCATTCGCCAGGTTACCTTGTTCCTTGCGCAAACGTGTATTTTCTGCAACCTCTTGTCTCCAAAATGCCTCTGAGTTACGAGTCTCTCCTAGAGCTGCTTTAAGCTTAGATAATTCATTTCGTAATCCTGCTATACTCTCTGATGAAGCAGCCAATGTGGCTTCATCCATTCGTCTTTCTAATTCTGAAATCTGAGATTGTAAAGCATCAGTATCTGCAACGGCTTGAGCTAAATGAATTATTGGATTACTGGGCATAATTTACTCCTATGACGATGTAGCTAATTTATTTCCTTCTTTAACTGCAAGCTTATTCTCATTTATTTCTTGTCTCCAAAACGCCGCCTCTCCTCTCCAGAAACCAATTGCAGCACGAATTAATTCAATCTGACCACGTATCTTGGCTATTTGAGCACGCGCGATACCAGAATCGTCATTCATACCAACCCATTGGTCCATGACATTCTCAAGTCCAGTCATTTCAGACTCATAGGCCTCAGTTTTAAATTCTGAGTATGCTAATTCTTCAGATGGGTTTACCGGTCTTGGCATAAAATTTCACCTAAGTTACTTGAGAAAGGTCTCCTTCATTTTCCATTTGTTCTAAAGCTTCCTTCAGAACTAAATCAGCTCGATCCCTTAAAGCCTCTTGGTATCTAATTTGTGCTAGATACTCATTGGTAGCGGTGGCTTTATTTTCTGACTTATTTATAATTGCTTCTTTAATATGAGTAAGAGCTTTAATTTGTTTATCAATTCTTTCTATATCAAGATTGCTAAACTCTGCTTGCTCACGAATCTTCATTGCATGCTCACGATAAACCCCTGCAGCTTCTTTTAGAGCTTCTGGTCCAGCTTTAACTAAGATACCCAACTGAGAAACGAATTCAGCAGGCACGCCTAATTGCTCCATAAGAATATGTTTTAGCTCTTCATCTTTTTTCTTGGATAATACTTCTTGACGATTAGCTTCAAGATACTGAGCAAGTTTTTCTGCAAAGTTGGCCAAACGATCATACATCGCAGCTTCACTCATCAAAGACATTACTTGACTAGGATCCAATGCCTGTCTTTCATTGAGCAAGCCACGTAACTTCTCTTCAATCTTCTCTATCTTGTCATCTTGTTTCTGACTTCGATAGGCATCATTGTTACTCTCAATAACGGAGCCTAGAGTTAATCTATTTGTGTTTTCTACCATAAATACAAACTCCTTCGCTTGTACATAGATAAAGAAACATATTTAAGTTAAGGTTCGGTTAAGAAAAGCAAAAAAAAACGTTATTTTCCACGAGACATTGCAATAGAACCAGTTCTAGAAACTTCTTTGATTCCATATGGGCGTAGAATTTGAATTAAAGCATTGATCTTCTCGGCATCACCAACAGCTTCAATAATAAGAGCATTGTCAGAAACATCTATCACGCGAGAACGAAACAGGCTAGCAATCTCAATAATCTCACCGCGATTGATTTTGGTAGATACTTTAATTAAAGCTAATTCTCTTTCTACATATTCAAGTTCTGATAAATTTATAATTTTTATGGTGTTAACAAGCTTGTTGAGTTGTTTTTGTATCTGTTCTACATCCTCGATGTGAGTAACAATAACCATACGACTCAAGCCCTCAAGCTCAGTCTCACCAACAGTAATACTATCTATATTGTAACCACGGCGGCTAAATAATCCAGAAATCCTAGCAAGAACTCCAGATTCATTTTCTACCAGTACTGAAAGAATATTTCTCATTAACTATAGTAAATTCCACCTATAATAGCATTCTACCCAGAACAACTATAAATTCTCGATCTCCAGTACTCGACGCTGATGCCTATCACCCAAGAACTCAGAACTAATCCAAGCATTTATTATATCAATCGCCACGTGCTTATCGGCAAACCTTGCCCCTAAACAAATGGCATTGGCATTATTATGCTGTTTAGCAAGCTGAGCATACTCTAGAGAGTGACAAAGCGCAGCTCTCACCCCAGGATGACGATTAGCTGCAATGGACATACCAATACCAGTACCACAGAGCAAAATCCCACAGGTATCTTGCTCTTTAGCAAGAATGGCAGCGGCTTTATGTGCAAAAATTGGATAATCAACAGATTCCTCAGAATCACAACCACAATCTAAGACTTGATAAGCATTCTCAATAAGATAAGCTTTAATTTCTTCTTTAAGCTTATAGCCAGCATGGTCTGAAGCTAATACAATTTTAGGCATGCAAGGATTGTAGCATTTTTGAGTAGCAGCTTAAGCCAATAAGTCTTGCATTTCTCGCATCTTAGTCTTAAGACTTAGATCCAAAACCTTATTTTCAATTTTAATTTTATAACCAGCAATTAAATCTTTATCAACATGATTAATAAGTTCAACAGACTTATTTAGCATTTGCTCTAAACGATTAGAGATATCAGCCAGCAAAGTCGCATCTATAGAACTAGCGCTATGTATTTGAGCCAAAGCAATATTTGAACGCTGTAGAAATACTTTCAGGTATTCCTCATAAAGCTCAGGAATTAATGACATGCGCCTTTTATCAACTAACAAGCAAAGAGTATTTGCAACCAATTCCGAAATATTATTAGCAAAGAGTTCCACAAGTATTTTCTTCTTACTACTTGGGTTAACGCTAGGATTAGATAGAATACTAATCAACTGTGGGTTTTGAATAAAAACTTCATTTACTAGCTTCAACTGATCGACAGTAGTTTGATCTAAAGTCAACTCAGCTAAAGCATTTGCGTATTTATTTACAATCATCTCAGACTTACTCATACTAGATTTTTTGAATCCTCGATATCTTGTTTTAGTTTATCAGCAAATAATTGATCAAACTCCGATTGACGATCTTTAATAACTCTTTGTGCTTCAGCACAAGCAATAGTAGTAATTTGTTTTTTGATCTTCTCTAAAGAGACGGCGCGCTGCTGTTCAATTTCACGTTCTACATTAGCTTGCATCTTTAGAATTTGTTCTTTAGTCTCATCTAACATAACTCGTTTAAGGCTCTCCGCAGAATCTTTTGCTGAGTTACTTATCGTGATAGCCTCAGCTTTAGCACGCTCAATAGCAAGTTCTAGTTCCTTTAGTTTCTGCTCAGCAATTGTCTTTGCTGCAGTTGCATCAGCAATCTCTTTTTCTAACTCTTGCTTTCTTTTACGAGTTGAATCTGGAATAAACTTCAATAACAAATAAGCAAGCAAGCTTACTGCTACAGCAAAATTAATAAGATTGCTATCTAGTATTAGTCCAAGTAATGATTGAGTTTCATGCATTTATGATTTAACCGTAGTTTTAATTGCACTGCGAGTTTCAGAGCTAATGGTACTAACCATTAACTCTACCAGGTCAGCGACTTGATTTTGCAAGTTAGCTTCTAAAGACTTTAATTCAGCCATAGAAGCCTGTACTTGCTTATCCATTTTTTCTTTGAGTTCAAGCTCTCTATTTTTCAAAAGCTCATCTCTATTAGCATTAGCCTCAGCCAATACCTTCTCTATATATGAAGTCGCTTGAGACTTTGCTTGATTAAGGATTTGATTAGGGTCATGATCCTTAAATTGTCCTTCTAATTCGACTTTAACTTTATTTGCCTTTTCAAGATTTTTCTTGATCGCAGCATTACGTTTCTCGATAACAGCCTGTACTGCATCGAAGAACAATACTTTCATTGCAAACAGAAAGACAACGAAAGTCAAAGTGAATAGAACAAAAGTAAAATCTAAGGAAACCACTAAATTAACCTATTTTGTTAAAAATCAAGAAGGATACTAACCACGCCAAAATACCCAAAGCCTCAGACATACCTGCAAAAATAATTGCATTGGTAAATAAAGACCCTGTGTGCTCTGGTTGTCTTGCTGCGCCTTCTAACATTTTGCCTGCGACATTACCTACTGCTAAAGCTGGTCCTGTAACGCCTAGGGCTGCCAAGCCTGCACCTACTGCTAAACCTAATGTTTCAATTTCTGCCATTACTAAATACTCCTTTTTATAACCCTTTAACTAAGTCTTAACCCCTAAGACTTTGAAATTATATCAGAAAAATCAAAAAAACCTTGATCTCCTTAACCAAAACTTAACTCAAATTTAGTTCTATATCACTGGAGAGAAATTATGGTACTTCAAAATCAAAACTTAGCCTATGGACAATTACCACAAATGCCTGGAATGCCTGGACTCAAGGGCCAGATCACGCATAACGCTGGTATTGAAGGAGCGAGCTTCGGACAGACACTAGGAGCCGTTCTTAACAAAGCTAACAATGTGATGAGTGAACCTGAGAAGCTAACAATCAAAGCTGTGAACACCGGCGATGTCGATATTCACGAAGTGATGATAGCCTTAGGTAAATCAGAAGTTGCATTCAAGTTAATAACCGCCGTAACTCAAAAAGTTGTTGGCGCGTTTGATAAATTGACCAGTATGCAAGTTTAATATCTTGATTTAGAGGGGTCTGTTATAAAACTGGGAATAATATAACTAATGGCTGGAGAAATAACTACAAACAATAACTTAGATTTGGGAAGTCAAACTGGTACTGGTAAAGGAAATTTCTTTCAAGAAATTATTGGTGATCCACAAAAAAGACTATATGCAATTATTGGTGCAGCAGTTATTGTTGTACTTTTGATTTTTACTATTACAAGTTCTCAACAAAGCAACGAGAATAGAGGAAAACTTGTTCCAATAGTTCAACAGTTAGATCAATCAAGAGCATTTGAAATTGTAGCAAAACTTAAATCAGTTAATATCGAAGCTAAAGTAAACTCAACAGAGAAACCAGGAGAATATCAAGTACAAGTTTATGATAAAGCCGTAGAGAGCGCTTACCTAGCGCTTTCCAGAACCAATCTACTAGAGAATGATGGTTATGGTCTCTTTGATGAAAGTGATTGGGCTGCTAGTGATTATGATAAGCGCATTAAACTAACTAGAGCTATCAATGGAGATCTTTCAAGAATCATTAGCAGAATAGACGGACTGAGAGCCGCTACAGTAAGAGTCAATGTCCCAGAACAACAAATTTTTACAGAGATGCAATCAAGCACTACTGCGACAGTACAAGTAGAGTTACTCAACGATGCTGACGAGTTAACAGCTTCACAAGTCAAAGGCATAGTAAATATCCTTAGAGGATATGTACCAAACCTAGACAAAGAGAAGATTTCAATAGTTGATACCCAAGGACGTAACTATAGTACTTTCAAAGAAATTGATGAGCAAAGTGCTGAAGATTTCATTGATGAAGTTGAGAAGATAAACAAAATTATCACCAAACGTATCTCAGAATATTTAGATGCCGTTATTGGTAGCAAAGAATACAAAGTAAGCGTCAGTGCCATGATCTCAAGAGAAAAAGTTGAACAACAAAAAACTATCTATTCAGAAGGTGCAGTTGGCTCAAGACAACTTGGTACAGAAGCCTTGAATAGTGGCTCTGGTGATGCTGGTTACGGACCAGGACAATCTAGTAATTCAAAAAACTATAATTCAAATTCAATTAATGAAACCTTGTTACCAAGCTTTGAGCAACAGAATATAACTTACTTGCCAGGCAGGATTGACAAAGTAACAGTAGCACTAGCTATTGATAAATCAATACCAACAATGATCTCTCTCAAGCAGTTACAAGATAGCATTGCAGCGATGATTGGACCAACAGCAACGGCGGATGATATTAAACTTACAGTAGTAGATTTACACAGTAAAGACGGTAACTTAGATGCTCTTGCTGGTAAGAATTCTGGACCAATACAAATCATAAGCAACTTTTTCCGTGGTGGCGTTTGGAGTGTAATAAGCAAGATATTTAGTATTCTTGCAATTATATTCGGATTATTAATCGTAGCGATTATCAGTCTAAACTTCTTAAGCGCTGTTGCCAACAAAAACTATCAAGAACAAGTAGATCCTAATCTTGGTGATGAGTTTGATCAAGTATTAAACGATGATCAAGCCAAAGTCACTAGTTATGAGGATTATGGCGAAAGCAAGGCTCTTGAACAGCAAGAAGCCTTACTCAAAGAAATGATGAGCGATAACACTAATACTGCAACTAAGGTCGATAAAAATAAAGAAGCAACTGTTTATGAAAGTAATAATAATGATAAAGAACAAATGCAGTTTGATTCTTTACTCAATAATTTTCAGTCAGTTGCTGCCGATCAACCAGATATACTGGCTAAAAAAATCCAAATGTGGTTAGACGAAGACTAACTTAAACATTTCGGGAGGGAAACATGTCAAGAAAACTTAAATCACTAGCTCTTATACTAAGGTCATTACCACCTGCTACACAGAAAAGTATATTTGAACAATTACCGCTACCACTAGTACAGAAAATTAGTGAAGTAGATTTATCCATTAATGAAACGCTCTCTCAAGAGGATTGGGATTTCTTTGCAGCATCTTGGCCCGAATTTATGCAAATTATAGCCAAAGTCAAACAAGAATCCAAAACCACCAAAGTCAATCAATATATGGATACTGAACGCCCTAAAATAGTAGAGTATCTGCAATATCGACTAGGCAAACGACAATCGAGACCCAATCTCAGTAATGCCATCGCCAAAATCATTGATGAAGTGACCCTTGGTGAAAAAAAATAATTATCAGTAATGCTAATCAAAAGGAAAAAACTACAAGACAGCCCTGAACCTGAACAAAAGGTCGTTACCACACGCCCAACAATTAATTTCATTGATAATCAACAATACATTGAACAAGCAGAAAATCAATTAGAAAATCAAATTAAATTACTTTGGAATAAAACAAATAGTGAAATTGAACAAGCGAAAATAGATGCTGAGAATCAAGCTGCAAGCATCATACAGAGCGCAAAGCAGGAGTCTCAAGCCATTATTCATAACGCTGAACAGCAAGCCCAGCAAATTTTATCAGAAGTTACAAATCTAAAAGCAACAATTGAAGCAGAAAGAACTCAACTTGCTGAAGATATTGCTAAAGAAAAAGCAAAAGCCTTCGAAGACGGTATCAATCAAGCTCAAAAACACATTGATGAAATAATTTCTGCTCTGAAGAATTTTAATCAAGCAGAAAAAAAACTTGTCGAATATATTAAAGGACAAATTGCCACTATTGGTTTCGATGTAGCTAAATTAATTCTTGGTGAATCTTTAATCAAGGACGATAATATAATCAATACCCAAGTAAAAAGGGCTCTAGATAAAATCATTGATTGTAAGGGCGTGGTGCAAATTTATATCAACGAAGCAGATCAAGAGAATATAAAAGCAATTAAACTCGAACTAGCTGAAATACTTGATGATGACGTCAGAATCCTAATAAATACAGACAACCAAATTAGCCCAGGATCTTGTCAAGTTAATACCCAAGCAGGTAGACTAGACGCCAATTTTGCGACACAATTAAGTACAATTAAGGTTATTTTAGAGAAGCATTTAGGGTATAAAATTGATGAGTTAGAAAATAGTAAGTTGCTGGTGGAAACTAATATGCCTAACGAAAAAGCTAAAAAAAATAGCAAATCGAAAAAGAAGATTAATATCAGCGAACCTTCCGATCTTGACTTAGAAATAATTGAAAGCGAAGAAGACCAGATGATTGATTTAGTGCTCGACCAGGATTTGGATAGTTTATTGGAGGAAATTGTGCCAAGTAAAAAAGAAAGTAAAAAGATAGAAGAAAAAATCGAAGATGATGATGAAGATATCATTGAATTTGATTGGGAAGATGATGACGAGGATGAAGTAGAAGAAGATTCTGCTGATGACTTAGGAGTCAAAGATGCCAAAGAGATATTTGAAGATTTTGAAGATCTTGCTGATTTAGAAGAAACCGAAGATGGTTTCTCCGATTCTGAAGATGACGGCGATTATTCGGACCCTCGTTACCCAGAGTACTAAAGCAAATCTCACTAGACTAACCATAATAGACTTAGCTATTTTGCTATAATTAAAGCTATGAATAGTTTAGAAATTAGCGTTCGGGCTGAATATACGCCTAATCCCAATTCTTTAAAGTTTGTTTCTAGTGAAACACTTTACCCTTACAAATCTTCTTTAAGCTACGAAAGCCTAGATGCTGCCAAACAAGCAGCTAATACCTTTGCTGTAAAACTATTAGAACTTAATGGAATAAGCAAAGTTTTTATAATGTCAAACTTTGTAACCATTGATAAGAATGATGAGATTAATTGGAAAGATATTCATCTTGAAATAAAAAATATTATAAAAACGTCAATTACTGAACTTAAATCTTGGGCTGAAGCAAATAAACCACTAGAACAAGTTCCAGACAACTCTGATAGTGATGTACGTAGTCGTATCGAAGACGTGCTTAATAAAATTAGACCAGCCTTAGTATCAGATGGTGGCAATATAGAATTCGTAGATATCATCGGTAAAGATCTTCGCCTACGCATGGTTGGTGCTTGTGGAACCTGCCCAAGTGCTCTAATGACAATGAAGATGGGTGTAGAAAGGGCTCTATTAGCCGAAGTGCCAGATATCGTTGAAACTGTAACTCAAGTTTTTTAGGTGTTTAACAAGAATCAATTAGTATCAATATTCATATTATTGATCCTTGGATCTTGCATCAGTCAAATAAGCTCCAAAAAGAGCATAACCATTGCTTCTAGAGACTTTCCTGAATCAATCCTACTTGCTGAGATCCTTGCGACAGCGATAGAAAGATATAGCAATTATCAAGTTATCAGAAAATTTAATTTAGGCTCTAGCCAGATCTGCTTCAATAATCCGAAGATTGATATTTATCCAGATTACACAGCATCACTAGCAAATATTGTTCTTGGACGCGAGCAAGCTCTTGACTATAAACGAAGTGACTTAAAAGAAAAGCTCAAATCCTCATATGGATTAAATTTAAGTGAGCCCATAGGTTTCGACAATAACTTTGTATTAATTGCAAACAAAGATTTTGCTAGACAATACAAACTAAAAAATATTTCTGATCTTAAGCAGATACCAAAAGATAAATTCAAAACAGCATTCAGTCATAACTTCCTATATAGAATCGACGGCTACCAACAAATCAACAAAACTTATGACTTAAAACTAGAAAATATACTAACCATGGAACACAATCTTGCTTTACAAGCAATTCTAAACAATCAAGTACAAATTATAGATTCCTTTACTACCGATCCACGTTTATACAAGAATAAAAACTTAATCAGATTAATGGATGATAAAACAGCATTGATAAACTATGATGCTGTGTTTATAAGTAAGCCACTAGATCCAGTCATAGAAAAGATCCTAGGTAGACTCAATAATTCAATCAATAATGAACAAATCATAGAACTTAACCAATTAATTCTCAGTGGTAAATCATACGAAACAGTCGCCTCTGATTTTGTCAATCAACTCTATTTAGACAAAAAAGAAAACAAGCAATCTCTCTCTAAATTAGAACTACTATCTCAAGCAACAATTAGACACTTAGAGCTTTCTATTATTGCAATCTTAATTGCAAGCCTATTAGGCATTACAATTGGTGCTAGTCTTAGCTATAATGAGGTATTAGGTAAATATTGCATCTCTATTATTTCAGCTATTCAAACCATTCCCAGCCTAGCCTTACTCGCCTTACTAATACCACTATTAGGCTTAGGCATCAGACCGAGCATTTTTGCATTAATCATCTACTCCCTATTACCTATAATCCAAAATACATACAGTGCCATGAAAGGTATTGATCGTGATTACATAGATGCCGCCAGAACTATGTCAATGAGTTCATTACAAATCTTCTGGCACATAAAATTACCTCTAGCAAAGCCCTTTATCATAGCTGGAATCAAAACAGCGACAGTGATATGTATCGCAACTGCGACACTAGCAACTTTTGTTGGTGGCGGCGGATTGGGAGACTTAATTAAAGCAGGGATTCAACTTAATGACAATCAACTAATACTACTTGGAGCTCTACCAGTCAGCTTATTAGCATGGGTTAGCTCTTATGCTCTCAGTCAACTAGAGAGAACATAAAGCTTATTTCAGTGGTATATTTAGTACATGGCTGAAGAAGATAAATCAGACCAAAAACAACCTGAGCCCAAGGACGTTAAGCTTGAGCACAAGCATAACTACATTGGTGGACCCTATGCTTACAAAAACAGTAGTAGATCAGGACGTCACTTGGATCCTGAAAATTTAACAGAATTAGTGCTCATGACTAAGCCCGGTCGGGCTAGCAAGATGAACATTGCTTTACCAGAAGAAGATCACAGGGCTGGTATATTTCCACAACACAATTCACCAGATGACTTCAGAGTAGAACTTGAGTTATTGGCAGCAAGGACCTTAGATCCTTACTCTCATCTTTCTAATATCACAAATTTAAACAAAGCTGGCTTCAAAGAACGCAAGTTTAATATGACCAAACAGAGACTAGGTAAGATTAAAGCCCAATTCTCTCATCTCAGTGAACTTGCTTTCAACCAAATGCTAGATATCACCAGACCAGACAAAAGAGATTACCCAGCTTGGTACAAAATTCTCAAGAAGTCAAATCAAGTGTTAATCGCCTATCCAGCCCAAAAAACAGAATTTGTAAATTTTGTACAAGTAATTCAATACAGTATCGACAATAAAATAATTGGATTGAAGCATTGTACCTTCGTTGAAGGTAAGCCTCTAGTAATCAATGAAACATTAATTGATAAATTCTACAACCTAAGACAAATAGCACATATGGGATACAAAGATGCTAGTCCTTATGCAAACTCTGTCGAAAGATTTGATGATGGTACAGTATCATGGATCATAACCAAAGAGGATTCAACTGGTGCGGCTGCCTTAAGACCAAATGGTGAGATTCAATTCATCGAGAATATAATCAATGATCATGCCAAAATTGCAGCAAGAAATTTAGGGGCAGAGAAAGTAAATAATAATGGTAAATGGACTGGTGAGTTCTCTCTAGATGCTTGTTCCAACAAAAACCCACATATACTACAAGAGACTTTTAAAACAAAGGTACGCAAGCAAATTAGCCAAATCGTAGATGGTGCTTCAATACCAGGATTAGATCCAATATTTTGGATTAACATATAAGGTGCATTCTTACTTCTTCTCGATTTGCAAATAGACTTTAGCAAAATCTAAGTCCTCAGGAACAGTAATTTTAATATTAGAACGAGGAGAACGCAGCAAATGGACATCCAACCCTAATCGTTCAACTAAGCCAGAAGAGTCAGTACCAACAAAATGCTCTTGCTTTGCTTTCTCATAAGCCTCCATAATAATATCAGTCTTGAACACTTGTGGCGTCTGGGCCAACCACATATCCTCTCTAGAAACATTTTTCTTGATTAGATTTTGATTTTTGAATTTACGAGCCAGTTTAATAGTTTCAAAAATTGGAGAAGCTGCAATCGCAGCACCAGAAATGGCCGCCCTTTCTATAATTTTTTCAACAGTAGCTTTTTTTATCAAAGCTCTCACGGCATCATGCACCAAAATCAAGCTTGGCTTAGGTTTCATGCGCTTAATTACCTGCAAAGCGTTATAAACACTATCTTGCCTAGTTTTACCACCCTTAATAACAGTACAATCCAATTCAGGACAAGCAGATTTGATTATTCTTTTGGTGTAAACCAAATCAATAGTAGGTATAACAAACTTCTCTATCAAACCAGAAGCCGCTAATGCTCTTAATGTAACTAATAGAATTGGTTCATTATCCAAAGTCATAAACTGCTTTGGCTGAGTGCTTTTCATGCGCTTACCAATACCACCCGCAGGGATAATGGCATAAACAAGTGGTCTTTTGGGCATGAGCTTAATTTTAACAAATTTAGCTAGCTTTCTTATATAATTTAATCTAATGGACCTTATTCTCCAATACATTGAATATCTAGAACAGGCTAAGTTATATAGTTTCAACTCCTTTCGTCTTTATAGAAGTGATTTATTAAATTTTGAAAGCTTCTGCATAAATAAATTTCCTAATTTTAAAATCCAAGACCTAAATGAAAATATATTAAATGCTTATAGTGACAATATACGGCAGCAAGGAAGATCCTCTGCTACAGTTAATAGAAAACTAACAGCTATTCATGGTCTCTGGAATTGGTTGAGAGATCAAAAACTAGTCACCCGCGATCCATTCACTCAAATCCACAGGACTCCACAACATCGAAATGAACGATTTAATTATTTGAGTGAAGATGAGATTGTAATCCTACTAGATTATGAGAAACATGAGCCTAAGACAAAAATAATACTTGAACTAATTTATGCAACAGGTATTAGGGTTTTTGAGTTAACAAAGTTAACAGTAAGTGACATTGACTTAAATAACCAATTAATTACAATTAGCCACTCAGCGCGCTTTAAAGAACGTGTTATTCCTTTCAATGCTACATTATCAGAGCTTCTCAAGAGTTATATTGAAGCTAATGATCTTAAACCAGAATCTAAATTGTTATTCAATAAATTTAATAAAGCTATCTCAGAAAGAGAAATTTATAGAACAATCAAGGAGGCTGCTATTAAATCTGGTTTAACAAAAAAAATATCTCCTTCTATACTTCGTAATAGTTTCATTCGCCATCTCAAAAACAACGGGGCTCATGACACTTTACTGAAAGATTTAACTGGTCAAAAAATCGTTAGAGCTTAGAACGCTCTTTAGGATCGAAATAATCTCTAAAAAAATCACCAAGATAATTAAAGCAAAAAACGGTTAAGAATATAAGCAAACTTGGCGCCCACATCAATAGAGGTCGAGTTAGAATATTACTAAGATCCTTCCCCTCAGCTAGTATATTGCCCCAACTTGGGTCTGGTTGATTAATACCTAAACCAAGAAAGCTTAAAGCAGATTCACCAATAATAAAACCAGGAATAGAAATTGTAATCAGAACAATAGTGAAACTCAATGTATGTGGTAATAGATGCTTCATAATTATTACAAATTTATTCTGACCCAATGTATGAGCTGCTTCTATAAATTCCTTAGACTTCAGAGAAAGTACTTGGTTACGAATAATACGACTCAAACTCGCCCATGAAATAAAAGATAGAATTATAGTAATCATAGCAAAGCGCTGAAAATTAGAAAGATTAGCTGGCAATATCGAGGATAAAATAATCAATAAATAAAAGCTCGGTAGAGACATTATCGCTTCTGCTATTCGCATCATCAGATTATCAACTTGCCCGCCCACATAGCCAGAGATACCTCCATAAATCAAACCTAACGGCAAAGAAATCAGCAAGCCAAGGAAACCAATACAGAGACTAGGTTTAGCTCCATAAACTAATCTTGAAAATAAATCTCGACCAATACGATCAGTTCCTAATAAATACAGATAAGCAGGTGCTTCCACATGAAGCAATTTACCATTAACAAAAAACTTAATATAGTATCTGCTGTTAATATTCTCCACTGCAATTTTGCGATAAGTCGCTGAGTCTACTTTATAGTCAACTTGATGAATATAAAACCCTTTACTAAAATCAAAGTAAATTTTCGAAGGCTCAGCGTAGCCAGCTTCTGGGTTCTGAAATAGTGGATCATAAGGAGCAATAAAGTCAGCAAAAACAATCAAAGAATAGAGTAGCGTTAATACTAACAAGGTAAATAAAACAAAATCGTGTTTAACAGAGCTCAATATTTAAATTATATAAGTATGCCTGAAAAATGGAACTTTATTCTAAGAGATAAGCATGTTATTATTTAAACAAGTGAAAATTCTAGTATATATCACGAGCTTAATACTATTCATATCATCCTGCAGCATGTTAGGAGAAGATCTAACTATTGCAAAAAATCTTCAACACGAAAAGCGTTATCAAGAAGCTATTGACTTACTCTCAACTTACCATAGCAGAGCTAGTAAGCAACTTAACGCTCAAGTACATTACGAATATGCAATGCAAGCACTAAGAACAATTAGCATTGATAAAAAAGCTCGTTACCAACAAGCCAAGATCCTCATGGAGAAGTCATTAGAATTGGATCCTAACAATCAGCGTAGTAAAACTCAGTATCTAGCTTTAAGTAAAGCAATCAAACAATTAGAAGCATCATGATTATAGTTATATTTTTAATTACCTACCTTATTGCGGCAATACCAACAGGTTACTGGTTAGGTCTAGCTTATGGCATCAACCTCACTCAGGAAGGCAGCAAAAGCACTGGGGCAACTAATGTTTTACGATTAATTGGTAAGTGGCAAGCAATTCTAGTCTTAACAATAGACTTATTAAAAGGTTTCGTACCAATATATTATACAAAATATTGCTTAAATCTAGATGGGTTAAGCTTTCTATTATTAAGCGCAATCCCTTTAATCGGTCACAGCAAGAGCATTTTCATCAAATTTAAAGGTGGCAAATCATCAGCAACAGGACTAGGCATTTTACTTGCAATCAACCCACTAGTAGCATTAATCACTGTAAGTATTTGGGGCATCACAGTGTTTACATCAGGCTTCTCTTCACTTGGCTCTATTATTGCGATACCTTTAGTACCAATTTGGCTATATTTATTTGGAGAGAATATTTACAACATCGCTTTTGGTATATTAGCTTTTATCTACATAGTACTTATTAAACATAGAAGTAATATTCTTAGGCTAATTCAAGGCAAGGAACACAATTTCAAAAAAAACTAGGACTCTGTTTGTTTAGCTATAGAGTAGTTACGATTCTCTTTGCTGAGTATAGTAGGTCTTTGGTAGCTAGCATTAGTTTGCGGCGCATCTACTCTGTAATGCACTCCACGACTCTCTTTACGCAACAATACAGACCTTGCTACAAGCAACGCCATATTACGCTCTTTAGACTCAGTCATAGCTTCAAAATGCTTCAAAGCAAACTGAATTGATTTTAACTTACGCTCAACGCCTAAAGTACGAGTCATTAGTTCACGAATTACCTCAAGTTCAGCTAGATGTTGCTTTTTAAGTGAATATTCTTGTAACAAAGGATAACCTGAACAATATTGATAATCACTACAGTCAAAAAGAACAGGTTCCTGACTAAGAATTGCTTGCGCAACCAGCTCTGGCACAACGATACATTCCAGCAACGAATTACTAGCTAATCTATTAGCACCATGCAAACCATTAGAAGCACACTCACCTAACGCAAACAGTCCAGGTAAACTAGTTCTACCATACAAGTCGGTCTTGATTCCACCGATAGTATAATGAGCTGCTGGTCTTACTGGTAATAAATCAGCCGACAAGTCATATCCTTGACTCATACAATATTGATAAATATTTGGAAACTCTTTCATCAAAAACTCTTTAGATAGTTTAGTTGCATCAATATAAACAAAATCTACATTAGTCAAATGCATTTCAGAGAAAATTGCTCTTGATACAACATCACGAGTTGCAAGCTCAGCATCTGGGTGATATTTTTGTGCAAATAATTCTTTCTTGACATTACGCAATTGTGCTCCTGCGCCACGTAAGGCTTCTGATATCAGGAAGTGAGAGTTATTATTGGCTTTAAATACAGTAGGATGGAATTGTACAAATTCCAAATTCTCAACCTTTGCTCCAGCATCATAAGCCAGAATAATCCCATCACCAGTCAAAATACTAGGATTGGTACTCTCTTTATAAAGTCCACCAAGTCCACCAGTAGCGAGCACAACATTATCAGCCAATATATCAATCAGATCACCAGCTATATTAACTAACCTAGCACCAACAATTCTATCATCAGCTTTGCAAAGAGAAAGTAACTCATGCCCTTGTGCAATTGAAACATTATAGTTACGCGAAACGTTATCTACAAGTGGCTTTAGTATAGCTCTACCCGTTGCATCACCAACGTGCATAATTCTCTTGTAACTATGAGAGCCTTCTATATTAAAATTCTGATCAAATTGTACTCCAAGCTTCACTAGCTCCAAGACCTTTGCCCAACCTAATTCCAAAATTGCATGTACTATATACTCATTGCACAATCCTTTACCAGAGCTAAGAGTATCTTGAATGTGAGATTCAATATTATCCTCAGGATTCAGAGGACTCACTACCGCCACACCACCTTGAGCATACTTACTAGAACCTTCAGTAATTGCTTCTTTAGAACACAAAAAAACTTTTTGCCCAGCTTGAGATAGCTTGCGAGCCAAATTAAGACCCGCGATACCAGAACCAATAATCAAAGTATCAAATTTATTAGACATTTAAGCGATTTATTATACAAATGTTCTGCAATAGAACACTGTCATTATAGCAAGTTTTGCTCGGTATATGACATAACCGATTCAGCCAGAGCCCTAACAGCCAGTTGCTGGAATTCTGAAGAAATTATTATCTCTGATTCTTCCGGGTGTATCAAATAACCTAATTCAACCAATACTGATAAACAATCTGGATTCTCTCTTAATACATGCAAATTCTGCCTGACTAAACCAACGGAATTAAGTCCAGTACTTGCTGTCAATCCTGCCAAAATCTTAGTAGCAATATCAATACTATGAGAATAGTAATAATGTATTGAGATACCTTTATGTTCTAATGGTTTCAAATGATCTGGAATAGCATTGTGATGTAATGAAATAAAAAGATCCGACTTATGTTTCATCGCAATATCAACTCTCTCTTGCAAACTTAAGTCTTCATCGGTCTTTCGAGTTACAATCACATCAAATCCATTATTAACAAGCTCTCTCTTTAACAAGTTTGCTACCTGAAGATTAAGATCCTTCTCCTTAATCCCTTTTGGTGACTGTGTTCCAAACGCCCGCCCGCCATGACCAGGATCTACACAAATTCTTTTGAGAGCAATTGGCTTATACTGAGATTCACGCCATATATGTGTTAGCTCTGAAGTTTTCACCTCTATTCGTTTAACTAAAATTTCAAACTTCTGTCCATCAACTACACAATGAAATAAATTATCACCAAATTTTAAATTAAAAACAGGAGCAAAATTACCGGCGACAGAAAGTTCTATCTCTTGATCATTGATGATACATTTTTTTGCAGCAGAGCCAATAAAAAAAATTGCATCACTATCAGTAACGTGACCGGAGAATGGATAAACAATCATTTATTTACGAAAGGCGCCCCATTTAGGCTTAACGACCTTGGATTCAGACTGAGTCTTTTTAGATTCTGGCTCCATCGTTTCTAACAACACATCTTCCTCTGAAACCTGCTTAATGAGCTGATTTAATAACGCATCCTTATAATCAAGCTCTCTAGCCTTTAGCTCAAGCTTAGCTTTCAGGTCGGTTATTTGTTTATCATATTGAAGAGTCATTTGCTTATTAGTTTCAGCCTGAATACGTTTTTCCTCGAGAGTCTTCTTGAATTCATTAGATAAATCAGTCATCTCAGTTTTAACTTTATTTATTTCAAGTTCACTTTGTTCTCTAAATTCAAGCAACTGTTTAATTCTAGTCTTAAGTCTATCTCTTTCCTCAATTAGGCTATTGATGCGCTCTTCAGACTGTTTAGTAAGAGCTTCTTTGTCTTTTTGTAATAGAGAATAATCACCTGTTAAATTCTTGAGATTAAGATTAGATTTATCAAGATCAAGCTTAAGTTCCTCATTTGCCTCTTTAAAAGTTTTTAATTCTTCTTTTAAATCTTCATAAAGCCCATGCAAATGATCATATTTTGCTTTATAAGTTTGGCTCTCATTTGCTTTGGCGACATAGCCGTCCATTAAAGCATTAAATTCTGCTGACACTCCATTAACCTGACGCTGTGTCATTTGTGTTAATAGTTTTTCGATTTTCACTAATTTGCCCTCAAAATCAGAGCTCAAATCACCAAAAACGGTCGGCAAGCTAGAATCAAATTCTAGATTGGCTTCTTGACTAGGTAAGGGTTTATCTTTCATAACTAAGTATCCAATTCTAGCAAATTTTCAGTCTTGATTTGACATTAAAGATAGGCTGGCTTAAAATTGTATTATTATCAACTATCAGGATCCAAATTTTAGTAACAGTGAGACCGATTTGGTCGGTTTTGACGGCTTGTGGCATGTTGGCTATCAAGAAGCGAAGGACTTTGTCACAAAGAAACTTAGCAACAAAGATGAGCATAATCGTAGTGAAATCAAGCTATTAACCAAAGAGCTAGAAGATAGTCAATTTAATGAGCAAAAACTACAATGGCAACTCAGTGAACGAGAAAAAGAACTGAAGAATTTATATGAAGAACTACATAAATTAATAGAATTAAACAAAAGACTAAACCAGCAACTAGCTGATTATCAATTACTCTGCGAAAAACAAGAGAAAATTATTGAACTTATGGGCTTAGACCCTTACAAAAAGCAGGAGCCAAAGCTACCAACTTTTAAGAAAAATTAAGAACTTCGACAAATACACATGCTAGAATCAAGGCTTATGAAAAAGGATGTTCACCCAAAATCTCAAGTTATTACAGCATCGTGCGTTTGTGGTGCAGAGTTTGTAGTAGAAAGCACTCTTGAGACCATCAGAGTTGAAATTTGCAGTAACTGCCATCCCTTCTACGCTGGAACCAATAAGGTTATAGATACAGCTGGTAGAATCGACAAGTTCCAAAGAAAATATTCTAAGAAATAAAAAAAAGACCCCAAACGGGGTCTTTTTTTTGATCGCAAAATTAAACAGCCACTTAGGCTCCACCGCACTTGACTTAGTTTACAACATCAAGATAGTCTTTGAGTCTCATTGCTCTTTCTGGATGACGCAACTTTTTCAAAGCTCTAAACTCAAGCTGTCTTACTCTCTCGCGAGTAATACGTAGCAATCTACCAACTTCTTCTAAAGTACGTTCTTGTCCTGAGTCAATGCCAAATCTCAACTGGATTACAGCTTTTTCTTTTTGAGTCAAGGTATCAAGTACCTTAAGAATATCATCAGCAAGTAGTTGATCAGTCGCACTCAAATCAGGTCTCAAATCTTGATTTGGATCAGCGATGAAATCCTCTAATTTACCTTCATCCTCACTATTAATTGGTGATTCTAGTGATATTGGTGTGCGCATTGCAGAAACAATCTCTTTGATCTTCTGGATTGGCACTTCCATAACCTCTGCTAACTCTTCTTCAGTTGGTCTACGATTCAATTCCTGACCAAGTTTCCGAGCAATCTTTTTAAACTTATTAATAGTTTCAACCATGTGCACAGGAACACGAATAGTTCTAGATTTATCAGATAAAGATCTAGTGATACCCTGTCTTACCCACCATGTCGCATAAGTACTAAACTTATATCCACGTTCTGGATCAAACTTCTCAGCAGCACGAATTAAACCAAGATTACCTTCTTGAATCAAATCAAGAAATGGCAAGCCACGATTAATATACTTCTTAGCAATAGAAACAACTAACCTTAAATTATGACGAACCAATTTACGCTTAGCTTGGATGTCATTTTTCTTAATTCTTCGAGCAAGCTCAATTTCTTGCTTAGCATTGAGTAGAGGTACTCTACCAATCTCTCTCAAATACATCTTCACAGAGTCATCAGATAATGGAGAGATATCAGAGAAGTCGGCATTAGCATCATCAGAGTTGTCGACAACATCACCACGGCTAGCAGCTGAAGATATCAAATCACTATCTTCGTTGAGAGCAACAGAACTATCAAATCCTGCACCATCCTCGATTAACGATTCGTCATCATCAAAAGTTAAAATATCATCATCCATATTAGTTTTCTTGAGAGCTGATTTTTTTCTTGGCATTTAAGCCTCCTTATTACAACGTTAGTGACTAGTTTTTTTTGATCTTAATATTAGGTAGTAATTAACAGCACTATAGTTCCGAATTAACAGCAAACTATTGGGTGTTTAAGCATTTCTTAAAGCTAGTACCTATAAAATCAAAATATGCTCATAAAAAGCCTGTTGATAGGTCCTCTAAGAAGGATAATCAATTGTATCAAATAAAAGATCAATTCTAGCATGAATCCAGAAATTTCACATAGTTTTAATGATGTAAGCAAGGGCTAACCCCTAAAATGGTACCCATGGCCGGACTTGAACCGGCACGGATTTATAAAATCCAACGGATTTTAAGTCCGTTGCGTCTACCTATTCCGCCACATGGGCACCAACGACCAATTCTACAATAAAACTAGCATTTGCGCTAAATAAAAATACTGAATAAAAAATATTCACAATTATTACAACATGTATAGCTTAAATTGGCTATAATTGGTAATACCTGTCGCATATTTAGAAACTACGACACGGCCACAAAATCATGGTTGAGCTCAATCCAAATATAGCTCAGCAAGGTGCTAATATCGCAGGTCCAGCAAAGGACCCAGAGAGCACTTTAGATACGCACGCCAAAGAAGCAGAAATTACTCCAATACAAAATGCTAATGGAGCTGATACCAAAGCTCTCAACAGTCCAGAAAAAACTACTACTAAGCTTTACCAACAAGCTCAAATAACAACAGGGGCAGTCGCCAGTTTTAGCTTAGCCGAACTCTTGGCTTCTTTACCAATGATACCCACCTCATTAATCACTCAAGCTGAGAATATAAATGAATATGGAAGTAGCACATCGAGATCTGGAGTCATTGGCTTTAGTACAACAGTGCTTTCTACTTTGTCATCAGGATTCAGATGGTTATTAAATAAACACGTTCATCGCTCTAGTGATCCTAATGATGTCAAGGTAAATTATAGAAGTTTTCTCTCATCAGATCTAATACGCAGAATCATGCATCCCAATGTAGTAAAAGAATTCACCTCATTACTATTCTCAACGCGTCGCACTTTATTTAGCTTCGCTCCTGAAATGTTCACTGTACCATCTGAAGAACATGACCCTGATAACCCAGATGGTAAACAGATATCAATGGCTACGACAGTAGCATTTAACGCAGCATCTAAATTGTTGCGCCCATTTGGTCTAGTGTCCTCTGTACTCACGGCATTGATTGCGATTCCAGCTCAAGTGAGTTCAACTTTATTTGCCTATGCTGGTGAACAAAGTTTCTTTAATATTAGTAAGTACTTTTCACGAGTTTCAGATTCATTGTTACCGATCACATCACACCTATCAACACTATTACAAGTAAGTAAAGCAGCTATCTTCTCACGTAAAACCGGTGCTTCTCGTGCTGTAGCTTTTGGGCGCTATAACATTAACTTCTTGCATGTAATTCAAGCAATCTTTGGATCAATCACGGCTATTCCATATTTCTTTGGATCGATGGTACACTTTGCAGAAAACTTAACTCAGAGAGATCAGTCTGATCGCTTATTATTAGCAAATAATATTAGAGAACTTGTTGGTCTCATCGGACCAACTTTAAAAAATATCACTAATAGTCATGAAAGTATTGCTGCAATGCAAGAAAAAGCTGCTCGCTATATTGAAAAAAGAAGCAATGAAATCTCCATGCACAGCAGTATTTTATTAAATAAAATTTTCAATAGTAGAGCTTTGAAATGGCTATCTTCCAAAATAATACCAACGGACGAATATGGCAACGTACAAATCACTGGAACTCTAAACCAAAGTGCCAACGAAAAAACAATTTTTGGTGGTATGCGTAAATCTCAACTCTTTAGTGATTTATATGAGCTTATACACCCATTACAATCAATTCTAATGCTCTTACCAAATGCCTTTGTTAGTATTAGTGATCCATACATAACTGATAATGGTATCCGTCCAGTACGTGGTTTAGACCGGCTAATGGGGATCAACTCCATGCTGTTATCGCTACCAAATTTCATTATTTACTCATTCTCAACACGTATCCCACAAATATTTTTAAAATGGTACGAGATGAAACAAAATTACGCCAAAGCTAACAATAAAGAATATGATGCTAGTCAAGACTTGAGTAATTTCATTGATAAGTGCAGACATTCTTACATATTTGGTGCTGGATATTTAGCTGAGATCCTAGAGAAACTTGATATCAATTCTTCAACCTTCCATGATTCATACAAAGTCAAACAACTATTCAATAACTTAGATGAACAAGCAAGAAAACAAGAACCAAGTGTCAAAGCCTCTGAATTAGTGAAATCCATACGTATTGGTTTACGTACAATACTCTCTAAAAAATGGTTAGCAGCACAACGTGATGAACAAGGTTACACTGATGAAGAACATAGTCGTATGAATATTTACCGTAGTCTTGGAACTTTCAAAGAAGGTATCGGCGGTATCCCAATCTTCGGCTGGATGGCTGCACCTCTAGTTGAACTTGCAAGAAAACTCTACTACGTAGCACCTCGTAAAGTGAAACGCTTTGGAGCAGCTCCCCCTACAACAACTCCAATAATGACTCCAGCAATGGCTGCTTAAGCATTAACACGACGCAACTCTAAATTAGCTAGGCAAGCGGCTCCTATCATGCCAGAGTCATTACCCAACCTACCTTCAACAATATTGACATGATCTTTGATGGCGTCAACAACTTTGTCGCGAACTTTTTTGTTTAACTTTGGATAATTAATAAACTGAGCCATACCACCACTCACCACTACAATTGCTGGATCAAAACTATTAATCACACTTGCCATGCCTAATGCCAAATAATCATGCCAAGTATTGAGCACTTCTATCGCAGTATCATCACCTTTGTTATGCAATTCCATTAACTTATAATTATCCATAGTAGGATCAGCAAAGAATAAATGCGAAGTCATCTGCAACGCTTGCCCAGAAGCATAAGACTCCCAGCAGTCCCAAGCTCCGCAAGTACAGCGACGAGCTTTCTTATCAGAAATTTTTATATGTCCAATCTCACCACCTGCGAAATGTGCTCCACGCCAGACTTTGTGATCATAAACAATACCACCACCAATCCCAGTACCAACTATCACAAGTAAGACTGGATCTAAACCAGCTGCTCCACCAACAACTGATTCAGCCAAAGCCGCACAGTTAGCATCATTCTCAACAACTACTGGCATCTTTAAAATTGCTTCTAGTTCTTTTTTTACTTTAGTACCTTTCCAGCCTTTTATATTCCCGCAACCACCAATCATGATTCCAGAGTTATCAACAATACCAGCTGTCGAAATACCAACTGATTTAACATCATAGTTCTCTTGTATTTTAGAGACCATATTTGCCATCAACTGCAAAATTCCCTGAGCGTCATTTTGCGGAGTTGGTTCCGTAATTTTTTCATTGAGAATTAACTGCCCATTAACAAAAGGAGCCGCTGCAATCTTGGTGCCACCCATATCAATACCAACTGTTACTACTTCAAGGTTCAAAGCCATAGGCTAAAATATAACATCATCGATAGGCTTCTTGCAAAAGCCTTGAAAGCAAGAGCACTTTCAAGATAAGCCGAACCTTATAGTAACACTATAGGGTTATCAATCAGGATTAATCAGTGATAAAATTAGTCTTAGCGATGAAGAAATTACCAGCTACCTTACCTTTTATTATCCTCATTTTGTTTTTGTCATTTTTTGCAATTAGCCTACAAGGACAAGAAAAAAACCGCAAGGTCCTGACTTACAGTGACTTTATTAGTAAAGTACTACCAATCGAAGGAGCTAGTAGCATCTATAAGGTAGAGCTAACTAATGGCCAAGATGTTGCCAAAATCGAAGATAAATCTGGTGAAATTTATTACGCCCGTATCCCAGCTAACCTACTAGGAGCTAATCCTGATCTGGCTGATAGGTTAGTAGAACGTGGTGTTAAAGTTGACGTCAAAGCTCAACCTAACGATGGTATGTGGGCTGGAATTATTTCCAACTTCATAGTACCAATTGCTCTTTTTGCCTTATTTATTTTTATGCTACGTAATGTTGGTGGTGCTGGTGGTCCAATGTCCTTCGGTAAAAGCCGAGCTAAATTAATGACCAAAGACATTAACATTGGTTTTGATGATGTTGCTGGAATCGAAGAAAGCAAACAAGAGCTTGAAGAGATTGTTGACTTCCTCAAAAATGGACAAAAATATACTTCACTTGGTGCCAAAATTCCTAAAGGTGTCATCCTTATAGGTCCACCAGGTTGTGGTAAAACCCTGTTGGCAAAAGCTGTTGCAGGAGAGGCTGGAGTACCATTTTTCTCTATTTCTGGTTCTGATTTCGTTGAAATGTTTGTTGGTGTTGGTGCTAGTAGAGTTAGAGATTTATTTGAACAAGCTAAGAAAAACGCTCCTTGTATAATTTTTATTGATGAGATTGATGCTGTCGGTAGGCAACGTAGTGGTATGTCTGGTGGGGGTAATGATGAGCGTGAACAAACATTAAACCAACTATTAGTAGAGATGGACGGCTTCCAACCTAATAGTGGAATCATTGTTCTTGCTGCTACTAATAGACCAGATGTGCTTGACAAGGCGCTTTTAAGACCTGGGCGCTTTGACCGTAAAGTTAGTATCGATCCACCAGACCTAAGTGGCAGAGAAGAAATCCTCAAAGTACACTCACGTGGTAAACCAATTAGTCAGGATATTGATCTAGGCAATCTTGCCAAACGCACTCCAGGATTCAGTGGTGCTGATCTTAGTAACTTAATCAATGAAGCTGCAATCTTAGCTGCTAGAGACGAGAATAAAGAAATTACTCTGGTCAATTTAGAAGAAGCTATTGATAAAGTTGCAATTGGTCCAGAGCGCAAAAGTAAAATCATTAAACCTAAAGACCAAGTCAACACAGCTATTCACGAGATTGGACATACTTTAGCAAGTATAATTTTTGAATCAAGCAATGACTTCCATAAAGTAACAATTATTCCGCGAGGCATGGCACTCGGTCTAACATGGTCCACTGAAGAAGAGTACAAAGTATCACAGTCTGAAAACCAATTAAAGACTGAGATGCGCATACTACTTGCCGGTAGAGCTGCTGAGGAAATAATCTTTGGTAAAGGCAATGTTACCAGCGGTGCTTCCAATGATATGGAACGCTGCAGCGCTATTGCTCGTACCATGATTACGAAGTTTGGCATGAACGAAGAGTTAGGAATTGTCACTTACGGTGAAAGACAAGGTAACTCTTTATTAGATCTTGAATACAATAGCAAAAACTACAGTGAGGAATACGCCAGCAAAATTGACAAAGAAGTTCAACAATTAATTCAAACTCTTTATGCTGAAGTGAAAGCAATGCTAATCAAACATAAAGAAGAATTATTGGGATTGTCTCAAGAACTACTCAAGCACGAGACGATGGACAGAGATGCAGTCATGTCCACTATGGAAGCTATTCAACAAGGTAGTTTTGAGCACTTACCTTTTGAAAGGTTTGAGGAACTAGCAGTCTCAAGAACTCCAGAAAGAATTAAAGCTCAGGTAAAAGAAGAGCAAGAGAAACGTAAGGCTGAAAGAGAAAGATTACGAGAAATAGAGAGACAAAGACAACTAAAAGCTCAACAAGAACAGCAAAAGAAATTATCAGAATAAAATGAAGAAACTTAGCTGCAAAGAAATTAGAGAAGCTTGGATCAATTTCTTTACAAAGAAATGCTCTAGCCCACATCAAATAATCAAGTCAGCGTCCTTAGTGCCAGATAACCCAACTCTGTTACTCAATTCTGCCGGCATGGTACAATTCGTACCAATTTTTATTGGCAACAAAGCCGCTCCACAACCACCAAGAGCAATAACTATTCAGAAATGCGCACGGGTTGGTGGCAAAGATAGTGATTTAGAGAACATCGGCAGAACCAATAGGCATCATAGTTTCTTTGAGATGCTTGGTAATTTTTCTTTCGGTGATTACTTCAAAGATGAGGCGATTAATTGGGCTTGGCAGTTTGTTACTGAAGAGTTAGCTCTTGATCCAAATAAACTTTATATCTCTGTTTTTGCTGGTGATAATACTAATGCTTTTGATAAAGAAGCTTATGATTTATGGGATCACTTATTAAGTAAACATTTCAAGAATCCAAGTGAACGTATCTGGAAGATGGGACGCAAGGATAATTTCTGGGGACCTCCGGGCAACGCTGGTCCCTGTGGACCTTGTAGTGAAATATATTTTGACTTAGGTGAGCATATTCAAGACAAAGATGATAGATACATTGAGATCTGGAATCTAGTGTTTATGGAATTTGAGAAAGATGACTCTGGTAATTACAAAGCACTTGCCAAGAAGAATATCGACACCGGAGCCGGTCTAGAAAGAATCGCAACTATATTACAAGGAGTAAATAATTCTTTTGAGACTGATGAATTATTTAGCATATTATCCAATTTAAGTTATTTACTTGGAGTAAATTACTCAGGCTCAAAAGCAATCACCGAGAAGGATAGGAAGCATGATATATATTTAAAAATAATAACTGATCATGTTCGTTGTCTAAGTTTTTTGATCGCTGATGGAGTTAGACCAAGTAATATAGGTAGAGGTTATGTACTGCGGATGTTAATCAGGAGAGCAGCTAGGTTTGCTTATTTGTTACGAAACGGCTCCACTGAAGCTATCTTGTACAAAGCGATTGATAAAGTAATTTCAAATTACTCTTACCAATATCCTGAACTGAGTAATAATGCTGATCAAATAAAAGAGGTCTGTAAAAAAGAAGAGGAGGCTTTTGCTAAGACTATAGATAGTGGTAGTAACATTCTCTCTGACAAAATCAGTAAGACTATAAAAACAAATACAAAACTATTTGATGGCGAGTTTACCTTTGATTTATACTCAACTTATGGCTTCCCTAGAGAACTAACCGAAGATATCATTGCTGAACATGGACTCAAAATTGACGAAGCAGGCTATGAATTAGCCAAAGACAAACACTCACAAATATCAAGCACAGGTGTCTTCAATACTGCAATCAAGTCAATGACTGCTATACAAAAAATAGCGTGTGAAAATGGGGCTACCAAATTCACTGGTTATGAAGAGCTAAATTCTGAGTCAACAATTATTTCGATACTAGACAATAATTTTCAAGCGATAGAATCTTGTGATGGAGAGGCTTACATCATATTAGACAAGACTCCTTTCTATGCTGAATCTGGTGGTCAGCTTGCTGACAAGGGTACAATTAATGGCATAGATGTTCTTGAAGTTAAGAGTTATGAAGGTATTTATTTACATAAAATACATGGTCAGTTTCATCTCCAACAGATAGTAAATGCTCAAGTTAACGAGAAGTTAAGAAACTTAACTCGCTATCATCATACAAGCTGTCACTTACTACAAGCCGCTCTACGTAAGCTTCTTGGGGCACAGGTACAGCAAATGGGCTCTCAAGTTGGACCAGAACAGACTAGGTTTGACTTCAATCTAGATAGAGCCCTGACTAAGGAAGAGATCTCTAGTGTCGAAAAACAAATCAACGATTGGATTCAAGCCAAACTAGCAGTGACAACTCAAATCATGAGTTTTGATGACGCCGTTAAAGCTGGAGCTCTCAGTTTCTTTGAAGATAAATACGGTGACCAAGTGCGAGTACTTTCGATTGCTAATGACAAAGTTACAGCCTCAATAGAACTGTGTGGTGGTACTCACGTTAAGAATATTAGTGAGATCGGCCAGGTTGTTATTGCTCAAGAGGGTTCTGTTGCTGCTGGTATACGTCGCATCAAATTGCTTGCAAATACAATTGCTAAGAGCTTTATAGCAGAGGCCGAAGCTAAAGCTAAAACAGCAGAACTCGAACAAGCAAAACTAGCCGAAGCTAAACAAGCAGAGAAACAACGAGTCGTAGAATTAACTCAACGAGTAATAGCCGAAAGTGACAAGCTGTTAACTAATATTCAAAGCAATGGCAACACCGATATTCTTATCGCCAGACTTAATGATTATTACAACTATGAGTTTGATGCCGAAATCATCAAGACTCTCATTGAAACCTTGCTTGCCAAGATAGAAAGCAATCAACATCAGGCTTTTGTCTTCCTTGCAGCAGAGAATGAAGCTAAAGTTATTTTCTTTGCGATGTCTTCAGAATCTTTAGTCAAAGACAAGAACTCAGCATACAATGCTGCTAATGCCGTAAAACTCGCTGCACAAATCTGCGGCGGCAATGGCGGCGGTAGAGCAAACTTCGCTCAGGCTGGTGGCAAGGATATAAGTAAGATTGATACAGCGTTGGCAGCGATACTAGCCTCTCTTTGATCTATCAGTGCGAGCTTCTTCTTCTTCTGCTTCTTGTAATGCCAAGGCTCTTTTCACTTCACGAACAACGTAATAACCACCACCAGTAAGTGCCAAAGTACCACCAGTTACAAGTCCTGTGTTTGTCCAAAACTCCAATCGCTCTTTCTTTATCTTTTCAATTTTGGCAGCAAGAGCTTTTTGTTCTTGTTCCTTCAGACCTTTAAGTAAAATATTTAACTCATCCTTAAGTCCAACTAATGCTTCTCTTGGTGTCAAAGGTTTAGGACTCTTGTCTTTCTTTCCTGTTGAAGTTGCTGTTTGAATACGAAAGCCTGGCATATGATCAATCAACCCATACAATCGCATGTGAGCTTCAATCTCCTTATTTAAATTCAGAAATCTTTCTGGTTTTGACAACTGCTCTAGCTTATCTTTTTTATCAACTCCAAAAGATACAATTCTGCCTTCGTCAAAAAATGGCTTAAGTACCTTTGCCACTTCTCTTTGCTGATCTGTCAATTCAGGAGATTGGCTTTGCCATTTTTTTACTAATTCATTGTAGTTATTGTATGTATCTTCATTTGTAATAATTTGCAGAATAGAGTTTACAGAAAATCTCTCTGTAAATGATGGATATGGTTCTGAATCATATTTCCCTAAACCTATTGGATCAGTTCTAAGTCTCAGTTCTGCTTTTCCTTGATTTTGCATACGATTAAAATCAAGAGCATCAATTACAAAAATAGCTGGTCCAGATTCCATATCAACAAAAGGCTGCAAAGCCCAAGTTTGCGGAACTCTTGTTAAATAACTATTGGCTGGCAAAAATCCATCTAAGAGAATTTTACTTAAATCACCTCGACCATGGTAGAGATAACCTGCTTCAAATTCACAGGGTTTTTGTTGAGCAAAAATTAACTGCTGTTGATCACTAAAATCTAACTTATATTCTGGATGTAATTTAGCACTCAGTACAAAATCTCCAGTGAAGAGTTCCTGTACCATTAAAGTATAAGCCAAAGTTTTTTTTGCATCAGAATCAACTAATTCACTATACGTGGTAACTTTCTTGGCTCTTTCTTGGCTCATCTCCAAAACTAATATCACTAATTGTTGGAACTAACAAAGTTGCAGCGACAGTTCTTAAAAATCTCCTCCTGTCAATACCATCTCCACACTCTCTTCCACCTTCTAGTTTTGAAGTTCTTGCGGTGAGCACATTTCTAAATATATTTGTTAAGACTTGCATACTATTACCTCTAACGATCACGTATTATATTACCATGCCATACAAGTATTTAACTCAACTCCTTAAAAGTTAATCTATTAATAAGCCATTTACCATGCGAAATCATACAGTAGTATAAAATTACATGGCATTTTTATAAATTCTTACAAAATTACATGGTACAAAAAAAGAGCCCCACTTACGCAGGGCTCTTGTAAATTTTCAAAGTAATGAAA
>CAZKFA010000007.1:0-55695 GCA_964551925.1 uncultured Gammaproteobacteria bacterium | reverse complement strand
TGAGATAAAAAGAAATTTATGGGAATAATGTTCTTAGGGGCTATCCACTAGGATGCGTATTGAATATAGACTCAAAGACCTCAAACTAGATCAAGTTTTTGATTTGGTGATTATTGGTGCTGGTATCAATGGTGCTGGCGTCGCTCGTGATGCTGCCGAGCGCGGTCTAAAAGTTCTTTTATTAGAAAAAAATGATTTTGGCTCAGGCTGTTCCGCCCACTCAACAAGGCTTATCCATGGCGGTTTACGCTATTTGGAGTTTTTTGAATTTGGCTTAGTTAAAGAAAGCTTAACTGAAAGAGAAATTTTACTCAAACAATATCCTCATCTGGTTAATCCAATTGGCCTAATGATCCCAGCTTATCAAAGAAGCAAAAGAGGACTAATGCAATTGAACCTCGGAATGTGGCTCTATGATTGGCTTTCACGAGGCAAAAGTTTAGAGAATTATAAATCTTTCTCTAAGCATAAACTAGAAGGTCTTAATGTTGGGATAAGCAAAGATAAACTTAAAGGTGCCGTTTACTATTTTGATGCTCAAGTGCCGCTGGTCGAAAGATTGGTCTTAGAAAATATTTTCACCGCCCAGAAACACGGTGCGATCTGCTTAAATCATTGCGAGGTTAGCGATATTATTTGCGATCTAGTTGGTGATAAATATCAAGTCAAACAAGTTCGATTTAAAGATTCACTCAATGGTAAATTACCTTACACAGTTAAAGCTCATAATGTTATAAACCTCTCAGGGCCTTGGGTTGACCAGCTTAATACGAGAATCAAAAAAAATGACAATTTCCCCGTAGAAGTTAAACTTAAACAAAGAATCGGCGGCACTAAAGGTAGTCACATCGTTGTTCGTAAGTTTCGTGGAGCACCAAGTCAATTTGGAATCTATAATGAAGCGCAATCAGATGGTAGGCCATTTTTTATCCTGCCCTACAAAGTTGGCATGAATGAAGATTTATATTTAATAGGAACCACTGACATTTTTATTGATAAAGATAGTGACATAGATAAATTAACCATTAGTGATAAAGAAATATCTTATTTAATCAATGAAGTAAATTTATTATTTCCACAAGCTCAGTTAGATCGCAGTCATATAGTCAAAACCTTTGCTGGATTGAGGCCTCTGCCATCAGCTAACAAAAAAAGCAACGAGGGCAAGATCACGCGTAGGCACTTTGTGGTTAACCATAGTAAAGAATATATAAAAAATTATTATTCTATAGTCGGTGGTAAAATAACGACTTTTCGCAATCTCTCTAAAGAATTAGTCGATCTATTCACCACCGTATCATGTTCAACTGAAGTCACCAAAACCATTGGTTGTCAGTATCCTAGCAATTTAGATTTCTATTCATACTTAAAACAAGTAGTCAAAGAATATAGTCATAAGTATGACGTCAATGTAGAAACAATATTACATCTCATTATGATATATGGAACTCAGGCAGAAAAAGTTCTTGAACTTTGCTTGACTAATCCCAAACTTAAAAACAAAGTTGAAGTTGGCTATGAAGATATAGAAGCTCAGATAGTCTATGCTATACGCTATGAAGCTGCTTATACTATTGATGATATAGTCAGAAGACGCTTGAGCATTGGACTTTGTACGGATAATATCAGCACTCATATTGTCGCCAAAATTAAATCTTATCTGCAAGAAGAATTTGAACTAGTGTTAAGAGAACGCGATAAAATTATAGAAAAGGTTTTGTTCAGTGATTATAACCATTGATGAAGGTACGACAAGCACTAGAGCATTGATGATATCAAGCTCTGGTGAGATTCTGGCAATTGTCCAAAAAGAAATCAATCAAATTTATCCACAAGTTGGCTGGGTTGAACACGATCCTCTTGAGATCTGGAATAAAACTCTTAGCTGCTGCAGGGAGCTAATTAACAAACTACTCTCTGAGGGAAGCATACAGAAATCTGATATTAAGGGTATCGCTATTACCAATCAACGTGAGACTAGTATCATTTGGGATCCGCGCACAGGTAAGCCAGTCTACAACGCGATTGTATGGCAGTGTAAACGTACTGATACTTACTGTAAAGAGCTCTCCAAGATCGAGATTGCAGCAAAGGTTAATTTCAAAGATTATACACGAGCAAAGACTGGTCTTATCCTTGACTCTTATTTCTCTGCCACCAAAATTCACTGGTTGCTAGAGAATATAGTCAAACCCCAAAATCTAGAACTTGATAAATTATGCTTCGGAACTATAGATACTTGGTTAATTTGGAATCTAACTCTGGGACGTGAACATCTTACTGACGCGACTAACGCCTCTAGAACTATGCTTTACAATATCCACGAAGATAAATGGGATAACAATATTTTAAAACAACTAGATATTCCTACAAGCCTCTTGCCAAGAGTAATTGAGAGTAATGGTGATTTCGGTTCTAGTCCTCTATTTAAAGATCTAGTTGATAGAGAGCTACCGATCAAAGCCGTACTTGGAGACCAGCAAGCCGCGCTCTATGCTTACAACAATGAAGCCAAGATTACTTACGGTACTGGGACTTTTATTTTAGTGCCTAACAAAACTATTAACTATATAACTAATGAAGCCGGCACCCTAAGCAACGAAATCCAAAGCTCCATCAAAAAAATCCAAAACGAAGACAGAGAAAATATTTCTATCAACCTACCAACAACTCCACAAGGCTTATTAGAAAGCATAGCCTTCAAAACCAATCAAACCAAGGCTTACACACTAGAAGCGAGTATCTTTACTGGCGGTGCTATAGTACAGTGGCTGCGTGATGGCTTAAAACTTATCAAGCAAAGTTCAGAAATAGAAAAGCTCGCGGCTAATGATAATGCTGGGGTTTATTTGATACCCGCTCTAACTGGACTGGGGGCACCTTACTGGCGTGGTGACGTGCAAGGGGCAATCTTCGGCATCACAAGAGGAACTGATAGTACACACATAGCAAGAGCAGCTCTTGAATCTATCGCTTATCAAGTCAAAGATGCCATAAGTGATCAAAATCTCTCTATGATTAATGTTGATGGCGGTGCCAGCAAGAATAATACTCTGATGCAGTTTCAAGCTGATCTACTGCAAGTAGCAATCAAGCGCCATAGTGAGAGCGAGATGACAGCTCTTGGAGTAGCGCGCATGACTGGTGATGTTGAACTAACTTTGACTGTAGAAAAAGTTTTTGAGCCTAAGGGTAATTTAGATGCTAAGTATCAAGAGTGGCAAAGATATGTTAATAAGCTTTTATGATAAACAGATAAGCCCAGTCAGAAAAGTTCGAGAACAAGGCTTGCGAATTCTGAAGAACCTGAGTTGACTACTCGTCAATGATGGTTCTGAGGAATGAGCGTAACGCAGTTATCGAGCTTTTATGACTGGCTCGCATAGCGCAAAACTAAAACATCATCTAATATAGCCTTAGCAGCTGCTTTAAAGAAAGGTGAAAGTTCAGAATCCTCAATATATTCATAAATTTGTTTTTGTAAAGCCCCAATAGTCTCAATCCGAGCTTGAGGTCTTCCTTGATCAAAAGGACGCTCTTCATTAAACTCACAACACAACGCAAAAAAATCTTCAAGTCCTCTACACAAACCCATTAATTCTTGTCGTTTACTATTAGGGTCAGCTATCAGGGATAAGCTTTGCATTGATTCAGACAATAATCTCAACTGACTTTCTCTGTCAAAAGATTTCCATGGGCAATGATCAGCAGTGCTAGAAGGCGCTCGCATTATCAACAAAGGTCCTATTTGCTGAGTTTTAACTCCTTTGAGTTGAGTCATCTGCATAAAAGCACTTAAAATCACACATTCAATTTGATCGGTTTTTTTCAAATCAAATCGTTTATATTTAATTGGCACTGACTCTAAAGCCTTCTTAGCTACTGCATCAAATTGATCAAAAATACTTGGTAAACTAGAGCCCCATTCCTGCTTAACAAAATCCATCTGCCTTAAAGTTGATAGTAACAAAAAAGAATATTTAGCAACTGCTTGAGCCTGTTCCACTGATTGAAAGGCATCTATAAAATTAATCAGCTCTGTACCCAATCCTTGTAAATTAATAATTGCTGCTCGTCCATCTGTCGAAAAACGTGGCAAAGTTCTTTCGAGCACTAGGCGGACTTTATCAGATAATTTATCGCTCTCTTGAATTCTTTGGTGAGAATCCGGATTAATTACAATACTAGAAAAACTTTCAATAACTCTAGAAAGCTCCCTTAGAGCGCCCTGCATTACCTGATCATCACAAGTCGCATGAAGCTTAGCAAGCTCATCTGGTAAATGCTTAGTAAAGTCTGGCATACCATACCTCTGTCTTACAATACTAACAAGCTCTCTAATTACTGAGACACAATCCTTAAAAGCGTCACCAATCAAACTAGCAAATAAAGCCGCTTGAGGTGAGCTTAAAGAATCAGCGATCTTCTCTAGTTGAGTTAAGTTTTTAGTATCAAATTTATCATTTCTGATATCTGCGATATAAGCAAGTAGAAGCTTGTCAAGAGTTTGCCCCCCTGGAGTCCTAATTGGAGGGAGTTGTGCAATTCTATCAGTTAAGCTCGCTAATTGATGAGATAAAACAGGTATACCGCCGCTGCCCTGGCCACCATCATCAGCTGGGGCATAATATTTATGATCAAAACCTAATCTCTCTAGCATGTCAAGACTAATAATATAATACTCGCTGTAATTTCGTCAATATGCTAAGAGTCACCTTTAAAGACGCCAAGCTTAATTATTCCAGACTCTAAATAAACAGCTAGTTTACGTTTAGAGTCGCTGATATCTGGCTTGCGCATATTAAGCTGGCCAATTCTATCTTCTTGGGTAAATTCACCTAAGCCCTTCTCCATAGTCAAACGCTCTGGATGATAGGTAAAATTCTCACCCTTAGTCTCCAGAATAGAATAATCATCACCACGTCGTAATTCTAAAACAACTTCTCCTGTCACCAAGGTTGCAACCCAATCCTGAAGCGCTTGACGCAACATCAAAGCCTGCGGATCAAACCAACGCCCCTCATAAAGTAAGCGACCAAGTTTCCTACCAAGGTCTCGATAATTATCAATCGTCGCTTCGTTATGAATCGCCGAGATTAGCCTTTCATAAGCCACAAACATAAGAGCCAATCCCGGAGCTTCATAGAGACCACGGCTCTTTGCTTCTATAATTCTATTCTCGATTTGATCAGACATGCCGATCCCATGCCTAGCACCAATACGATTAGCTTCTAGCATTAACTCAACTTGATCAGAATATTTTTTACCATTAATTGCAACTGGAACTCCTTGCTCGAATCTTATTGAAACTCGCTCAGCATCAATCTTACAAGCTGGATCCCAAAACTTAACGCCCATAATCGGCTCGACAATATTAATACCAACATTTAATTGTTCCAGATCTTTAGCCTCATGAGTCGCGCCAAGAATATTTGAATCAGTAGAATATGCTTTCTCTGATTTCATTTTATATTCAAAGCCATGCGCGTTAAGCCAGTCGCTCATTTCTCTTCTACCGCCCAGCTCATCAATAAAAGACTGATCCAACCAAGGTTTATAAATACGCAACTGATGATTCATCATTAAACCATAACGATAAAACCTCTCTATATCATTGCCTTTGTAAGTAGAGCCGTCTCCCCAAATATCCACTCCGTCTTTAAGCATTTCAGAGACTAGCATAGTGCCTGTCACAGCTCTACCAAGCGGAGTAGTATTGAAATAAAATTTACCAGCGGTAGAAATATGAAACGCGCCACAAGATAGAGCTATCAAACCTTCTTGTACTAAGGCTTGGCGGCAATCTATTAGGCGAGCTTTCTCGGCACCATACTCTAGAGCCTTCTGTGGAATTGCTTCATAATTGGTCTCATCAGGTTGTCCCAGATTAGCAGTATAAGCATATGGCAAGCCGCCCTTATCTTTGATCCAAGCAATAGCAGCAGAGGTATCTAAGCCGCCAGAGAAAGCTATACCAATTTTTTGACCTTTAGGTAGTGTTTTAAGAATAGACATAAGGGATAAACAGTGATAAATGGTAGCACAATACGCTAAAATCAAAACCAATGCAATCCCAGAGCAATATTTTCTACCAAGATCAGGTTAATTTTAGCCCCTTGGCTTATAGATTGCGCCCTAGGGTTCTTGAAGATTTGGTTGGTGCAATAAAAAATAATCCAGCCTTTGTTAATTGGCTTAGATCTGGTGCTAAACAATCAGCGATATTCTGGGGACCGCCCGGCTCTGGCAAAACTTCTATCGCGCATCTCGCTGCTCAAACTTGCAACAAAGAATTTATCAAGCTACAGGCCTTCAACTCTGGAGTCAAGGATCTACGCGAAATCATAGAGCGCGCCGAGCGCGTTCCAAACAGTATCGTACTTTTTGTCGATGAGATTCACAACTTCAACAAAAACCAACAAGATACATTACTCAATGCTGTTGAGCGTGGCATACTTACCCTCATCGGCGCTACCACCGAGAACCCCGCTATCTCAATCAACAAAGCCGTTTTAAGCCGCACTATAATTTTTGAACTTGCGCCGCTAGAACATGATGACCTTGCGACTCTAATAAAGCGCGCTCTAACTCTCGAGAACAAATCAATCGACCAAGAAGCTCAAGACTATCTTATTAACGCCTGCTATGGCGACGCTAGAAGCTTATTAACAAAACTAGAACTGCTGATTAATAACTCTGGGGAGACTATTTCTCTTGACCTGTGTCAAGAAATCATCTCGAAGAGTTTTTTTTCTGGCGACGCTAATACCTACTATGACTGCGTTTCAGCCCTACAAAAATCCCTACGCGGCTCAGATGTCAAGGCTTCTATCTATTGGCTCGCTAGATTAATTCACTCAGGCGCCGAATTAGAATCTATCGCTCGTAGAATATTAGTTACTGCTGCTGAAGATATTGGTATCGCTGATCCGCAGGCACTAGTGATCGCGAACGCTGCTTATGACGCCGCTCTCAAGCTAGGCTTACCAGAAGCACGCATTCCCTTAGCTCAAGCTGTTTACTATATTGCCCAAGCTCCTAAATCAAACACTGCATACAAAGCTCTTGATAAAGCCTTAAATATTTGCAACAATCATCCGCCATATCCAGTTCCAGAACATTTGCGCGGACTGCATTTAAATTCTTGCCCAGCCAAATCTAATAACCTAGGAAGCAATCCTAGAACTAATTACAAATACCCTCATGATTACCCAGGTAATTGGGTAGAACAAAATTATTTACCAGAAGAATTAAAAAACATCTTTTAGGCAGCTTGTTTGTAAAGTAAAGTCTCAAGTATAGTCTCTTGCAAGAATAAATTGCCACCAGAAATAACTTCTGCTGTTCGTTCGGCTTTAGCGAATCTTGTTAAAGCTTGACGTAAATTATCAATTCCACTTGGATGAGCCGATTGCATTGGTTTGTGTAAACTTACCTTAACTCTGCCAGCAGCACCATTATCAGTCGCTGGGATCACTTGCGCTTCTGGTTTAAACTCTGATACTGGAGCTTGCGCTTGAGATGGTTTTTCAATGCCCCCCGAATCACTACCACTAAGACTGTTTACTGAATTGATACTCATCGTAGTTATATAACGTGAGTTTGATTGGATTTTTGATAGATCAAAAATAAAAAATTAAGCTGCTGTATTAAAAGATGAGCGCGAGGCTCTACTTAAACGATCACTAAGCAAACCCAAACTATCAGAAGTCCCCGGTCTTGCACCAGGTGTTAAATTTCTATGCCAGCTTTCTATCTCAGTCCTAGCGCGCTGTTCCTTAACAGGTTCACTAAAAAATCCTGTTACCTTAGCAGCAAAAGTACCAGCTGCTTCTGTTGCAGCATGTAAAGGACTTAGATTCTTTTGTACTCCAAGTCTATTGGTAGGTAAATTATCTATTGGGCCAAAGTTCATTCGGAATACTCCTTAACTAATACAACGGTGTACTAATCAGATTATTGATATAAAGTTTAACAAAAAGTTAAACCCATATTGGTTTTATACCCGAAAAAGGTTAAGAACCACACCCAAAATGAGCAAATCTTAATGTCCAACGGCGCTACTCCAAATAATAACAAAAAAAGACTAGTACCAAGATTGACTTACAACTCATCAGGCAGCAATCTTGGGCCTAGTCCTACAGTTTGCTTATTTAATGAACCTGGGCAAGTCATTAACTAAGCTGCCTTCTAAGTAACATATTTTGGTTAAATTGCGGTTAAGGAAGAATTTGAATTTTTCAGTGAATCCTTAAATTTAATTTAGGCGGTATTTTAAGTGTATCCTTATAATATAATGCCCCGCAGTTATAGAGATCCAATACATAAAGAAATCACTCTCGATGACGCTGATCCAATTGAGGACTTAATCATCAAATTAATTGACAGTAGAGAAGTACAGCGACTACGCTGGATTAGACAATTAGGTACTGGTTGGTTTACTTTTCATGGAGCAGAAGCTAGCCGCTTCCAGCATTCACTGGGAACCATGCATATCGCAAGACTAATGCTACAAAAAATTGCAAAAGATTTAAATCTGGATCAAGAGACTCTAAATGAATATAAAAAATTAGTTCTTAGTGCAGCACTCCTACACGATATTGGCCATGGTCCTTTTAGCCATAGTACTGAATCGATAAATGAGATTAGACACGAGACTTGGACTATCAAGCTCATTAACAGCCCAGAGAGCGAGATCAATCAAATCCTTGAAGCCCATCAAACTGGCTTAGCAAAAGAGGTTGTACAGATCATAAACAAAACATACCCACAAAAATTCTTGTCAAGTTTTGTTAATAGCCAAATAGACTGTGATCGCTTTGATTATCTATTAAGAGACAGTTATTACACTGGCACTTCCTACGGTAAGTTTGATCTTGAACGAGTTATTAGTGTCATCAGCGTCAATCGCGAGAGAGATTGCCTTGTTGTCAGCAACGAGAAAGGCATGCTTGCTGTTGAAGACTATCTATACGCTAGATATTCTATGTACCTGCAAGTTTATCAACACAAAAAATCACTCGCTTCTGATACATTGTTATACAAACTACTCAAACGAGCTAAATTATTAATCCGCAATCGCAAAATGTCCTTTATCGAAAAGCCTCTCCTTGATTGGCTTATAGAGCCAGAGCGCATGTCTGTTGCAAATTATCTTCTAGTTGACGATGTTAATCTACTGCATCACATCAAGCATTGGTGTCATGAGAAAGATTATATTCTCAAAAACTTGGCAAAAAGATTTATCACTAGAGATCTATTTAAGGCAAAGGCTCTTGAACCAAATATCAACACAGAAACTCTCTACGAAGAAAAAGCAGAGGAAGTGCGTAAGGCAGGACTAGAACCAGAATACTTCCTTGATATAGTCGATATTGCAGCTAAAAGTTATAGCTTTTACAATCCAGATCCTAGTGATTCTAACAAAGCAATCTTTATACAAACCCAAGATGGTGGACTTAAAGAAATCTCTACAGTCTCTCATGTCGTCAAGTCTTTAGTAGAGAATGATTTCAAACGTTCATGGTTAATTTATCCAGAGAATTCTTTTGAGTCGCCGAAAGCTGTTACGGTATAGAGTAATTCACTAAATTAGTGTCAACATTAGTCTATTTGTCTTTGGACTCCAGCGCTGCAAGCCTCTCACTGAGCAGCTCTAAGGTAGCGCCAATATAATCTGGGGTTTTGTGGTGCTCTAGATTCTCGATACAATCTTTAAGATCACCGTTCATTTTGATAATGCGCCCTGGGATGCCGACTACCGTACTGTTTGAAGGTACATCTTTAAGCACGACAGCATTAGCTCCTACTTGCACGTAATCGCCAATAACTATATTGCCAAGCACTTTAGCACCAGCACCAATAACAATATTAGAGCCCAAAGTCGGATGACGTTTAGCTTTCTGGATAGAGACCCCACCCAAAGTCACTCCTTGATATAAAGTTACGTTATCACCAATCTCTGTTGTCTCACCAATCACAACACCGGTGCCATGATCAATAAAAAAATTCTTACCGATGGTAGCAGCAGGATGAATTTCAATTGCTGTAAGGATTTTGACTAGATGAGCCATAAAACGAATCAATATAGTCTTCGGATGATTCAAAATGCCAAGATTAAGTTTCCACAATACATGAAAAACTCTATGAGCCAAAACCGCCTGAAAGCCTGGGTAATAAAGAAAAATACCAATAGTCGAATTACAAGAAGGATCCTTGCGATAAACATTTAAAACTTCGCGTTTAATTAATTTAAACATCTGCTTCAATTATAATATATTAGATGCCCAGAATCCCCTTAATAATCATAGCCTCCAGCAATCAAGGCAAAATTGCCGAGTTCAATAAAACGAGTAGCGGATTTTTATTCAAAGCCATTGATAAGAGTTTTGATGTTGAAGAAACTGGTTCTAGCTTCCTAGAAAACGCCACCATCAAAGCTAAAGCGGGAGTCACATTCAGTCATTCTTACGTATTGGCTGATGATAGTGGTATAGAAATCAACGCGCTTGATGGTAGACCAGGTATTTATGCCGGACGTTTTCTAAAGAGCCACGGGATTCAAGCAATACTCGCAGAAATGCAAGGCAAAGAAGATCGCAGTTGTAGATTTGTTTGCTGCCTAGTATTAATGAACCCGAATGGAGAAATAATTTTTCAAACAGAACAATACTGGCACGGTGATATCAGCCTAGAAGCCCGTGGACATAATGGTTTTGGCTATGATCCAATTGTAATACCCAAAGGTCAGAATTTAACAGTCGCTGAACTAGGCGATGATTATAAAAATCAACATAGTCATAGAGCAAAAGCTATAAATGAATTAAAGAAATTTTTAAGCAGTAGTGAAAGTTAAAGGATCTACCGTCATCGACACATGCTTCTCAAAAACTTCTTTAGCTTGCAAATTAGGATTAGCGATGCGCGTTTCCCAATGTAAATGTGGACCAGTCGAATGACCATCACTACCAACAGTCGCAAAAACCTCTCCCTGATTGATATAGTCGCCTTCTTTAACAAAGACGTCTTGATTGTGCCCAAATACTGAATAAACTATTTTACCGTCAGCTTGTTTATTATTCTCGTGAGCAACTATTACCGTTTTGGAACCAAAGCCATCGGCATGACCTACAAAAACCACTCTACCAGCCCATGGAGCACGGATAGCAGAACCCTGGGGGGCAGCAATATCAACTCCTGAATGAAAAGCTTCATGCTTATCAAGAGGATGATGACGATGACCATAAGGACTACTCACCCTTCCCTGCAAAGGAAACACCATAGAGTCAGATTGAATTTGCGGTGTATTAGGCATATAGTTATTTGGCATTGCATAAGGGCTTGAACCCATCATCATGGCAGCAAGCATAGGGTTAGATCCCATCATGGGATTATTCATAGCTTGCATTGGATTATTACCCGTCATAGGGTTGTTCATTCCCATTATCATAGGATTCATAAAAGCAGCCATGGGATTAGAATTATCATCATCATTGGATCCTAAGGCGTCACCAAGCATTTTACTCTGCATCATCATGGCAAGAGCACGAAAATCTTGTGGATCGTTTATATTAACTGGAGCCGAGCCTAGAGCTGGGCCATCATTAATTAGACTATCTAAACGTGCGCTTAGCTGATTTATTCTGTATTCAACTGGGATTTGTGACCCTTCCATCTGCCGCCATAGTACACAAAATACGTTAAGTTTCGGTTAAGGCTCTGAAGGATAATAGTGATGACGGCTAAAGACACCCTGAAAAATGGTACTATAGTCCATTTTTCAGTGGATCCTTAAGATTATTGATGTTAAAATCGAACTATAATGCTCGTTATTCAAGAAAAAGAGAAAAATATACTTGTTGTACTAAGTGTAATCGTAGTTGCAGCTTGTTTTATTATGATTTACAAACCAACTAGCGATGAAAGCAAAAAATTACGCCAAGAACTTAGAGCAGTTAAGGCTGAATTAAGCAGACCAGAAGTTAGTAGAGAACAGCTCGTTGCTTTTAGAGCATCAATTGATGCAATTAGATTAGAAATAGACAGCTTGGTCAATCAAATTCCTAATTCTGAGGATAGAGGTTTTTTGGTAAGAGATCTTGAGGAACTCGCTCGTAAGAATAAAATTGAATTGATTAGTTTTATGCCAAAAGAAGCAGTGCCTATTACTATTACTGGACAAGAAATCAATAAACGTTCGAAATTTAATAAGAAACAAAAAAACCTTCAAGAACAACATGCTAAAGTTCTCAAAACAGTTATCAGCATTGATTCTAAAGGTAAATTCGAGCAATACACAAATTTCTTTCGTGATGTCATCGCCTATTATCGTGCTGTAGAAATCTCTGATATTGCCATGTCTAAAAGCACTGCAACTAAAGGAATGGGTTCAGATAAAAGATTCACTCAAGGTTCAACACGAGGAGCTGATCCTCTAGAACAAGCTCGCAACACTGACTTGAATGTTAGCTTCACTTTGCTTGCTTATACGGGATTAGATCATTAATGGCTCAAATCAAGGCAGCAAGAGGGACTCAAGACATACTCCCAACCGAAACCAGGGTCTGGCAATTAATAGAGAATTATGCTGCTGAAATTTTCCATAGCGCAGGCTATCAAGAATTACGCACACCTATTTTTGAAGCAACTGAGTTATTTGCTAGAAGTGTTGGTGAGGGCAGCGACATCGTCAACAAAGAGATGTATACCTTCCTTGATAAAAGTGAACGATCGCTAACTTTAAGACCAGAAGCAACTGCTGGAATCGCAAGAGCTTTTATTGAGCATCATTTAGAGCAGAAGGGTAAACCTCAGAAGCTTTGGTATCGTGGACCAATGTTTCGCTATGAACGCCCGCAAACTGGTCGTTACAGACAATTTCACCAGATCGGCATAGAAGCCATTGGTTGCAAAGCTCCTTATATTGATCTAGAAGTAATAGACCTTGGGCTGCAACTACTCAAGAAATTAGGTCTAGAAGATCTTACTCTATATATCAACTCCATTGGCAATAATATTTCACGCCAAAACTATATCAGCAAACTAACCGAATTCATTCAATCTCATGAAGCTAGTATTTGTGATGATTGTAAGCGCCGTTTGACAACAAATCCTTTGCGCTGCCTTGATTGCAAATCACCTGATGACCAAGTTCTATACAAACAAGCCCCAAATATTCACGACTTCTTTGATCAAGAGTCTAAAGATATTTGGCAAGAAATGTTAGCTGGTCTTAAACAACTGGGCATAAAATATATAGTAGATCAACAACTAGTGCGTGGTTTAGATTATTACTCGCACTGCGTGTTTGAAATCAAAAGTAGCTCCAAAGAACTTGGTACTCAAAATACAGTACTAGCTGGTGGTCGCTATGATGAATTAATTAACAACCTTGGTGGCGCTCCAAACCCTGCTGTTGGTTGGGCTCTAGGACAAGAGCGCCTTGCTCAATTATTACAAATCAAAATTTCTGCTGCCAATTCTTTATTTATACTCTCTGACTCTGCTATCGATGCTCATCAATTAGCGATCAAATTACGAGGCGAGACAAATCTAACCGTTGAATATGATTATGAAAACAACAAGTTCAAAAAACAATTTGAAAAAGCTTTGAAAAAAAATTATCAATGGCTGGTATTTTATCTGATCGATGAGAGAACCTCTGGTCGCTTCAAAGCCAAAAATCTCATGCAGAATAAGGAGTTTGAACTAGATAATTATGAAGCTTTGTTAACCCTTATAAAAGGAGTTTCATGAACAGCAACTTATCAACGACAAGGGATAGATTTATTTGTGCCTTTCTGTATACAGCGAAATTCATTCCACTTGTCGCATGGATCCCAATTGCCTGGCTGATTATAGCCAACATCAAGAAAATCTATCTTAAGGATTTCATCAAATATCATTGCTATCAAGCTCTAATTATTAATATGATCGTATTTTTTCTGCCACAATTCTTTATCTTATTAATGAGCTTTCTCATGAACTTACTTGATATTTTTGTGGTTTTTGCAAACACTGTTAAGCTACTTAGTTTATTACAAAACGCTGTCTTATACGTCTACGCTATCGCCATGAATATACTGATACTATATGCCTTTCTTTGGACTCTCAGAGGGCGTTTCACCTATATACCAAAGATCTCTCAAGCAGTTAATTTACTATTGCGCTAGGGGTCCCTATCTAGGTATTGGCCCTTGATCTAAAAACTTGATTTTAATTCTGATATAAATTCCAAAAGAATGGGTATATATAAACTATATGTTTCTATCAGAGGGGATTATAAATAATTTTATCGAAGGGCTAAGCGAAGAGGAAATCGACTTGGTGAATGCAATTGAAGATGAGGAAGAAGCTTATAAAATCATCGCCAATCTTTACAAAAACACTTACGGAGTCTTTCCTAGTGGCACTGGTATCTATTTACTCAAAAGCAAATTTGGATTAGGTACTGAAGAATTGAACCGCAAATATATTCCGAGTAGCTTACTATAATAAATTCTTCAAGTGAAGATATTTAGCTAAACGTTGATATACTAGTGCATAATGTGGATTGTCGTCAAATTCTTTTTGTAAAGTTGCTAAATAACGAGCATCTGCAGTATGCTCAGTAAAAAACTTATCTACTAAATTCGGTTCTTTCAAAACAATATGATCCAAAGCCGCAAAAATATTATCGACAGTTGCTTTGTCTGTTGCCTTTCTTGTTAAAGCCTCAAACAAGCTTTGCACCGCAAGATCACCAATACTTACTATTAGATCTAAAATCCTTTCTGAGTAATGAATCTCTGGTTTAAATTTCTCAAAAGCTGTTAACAATATCTCCAGAGCAGTAGTGGCTCGTTCTATACGCGTGTCATTGGTTCTATCATAGCCAAGCTTAAAAGCTACCAAATCATGATTAAAATCTACCAGGTGATGTTCCATAAACTGCTCAGACGGCATAACAGCATAGGCTAAAGCTCTTAAATAAAGTAACAAAGACTCTCTGTCATCCGCTAACATCTGATGAAGACCTCTATCTAGATCTAATCGTTTTGTGGTGATGCTACAAAGATGCCGAAAATCATATGGAAGAAATATCCCATTCTTACTTACAATCCTACCCTCTGTTTGTGGAATATGCCTATAAGCAGAAGCAATGTTGCGCCATAAAACAATTTCAAGATGATCAGAACTACTGCTAGCACGGAATTGAACAGCTCTCGGTATCGATTGACCAGCAAGATCAAACTTATCAAACAAACTAGCCAAATATATTTTTCTCGTTAAATCAGTTTGTTGACCAAAAGGCTTTTCAAGACTAGTGAAGATAGCAGCTAACAGCCATGGCTCTGGTTGATTACTAAACCAATCAATTTTAGTTAAAGCTTTAGCGGCTGCTATTTGCAAACCTGGAGCAGAAGAATCCAAATATTTAGCTAGATTGTGAACCAATCTAGAATCATAATCAAGCTCAGGCATCTTAGCTAAGACACGCAACAGCAGCCCAGCATAATAATTATTATGGCGAGCAAAATCACTCTGCAAGAGAGTTTGTAATTGACTAACTAAGGCAGAATCTTGAGGTAACTCAGTAAAAGTAGATAGCACGCGCAAAGACATACTTAATTGTTGATTAACCTCTTGCATTACAGGTTTATTCAAGAACTTTGAGAAGATATCGATCTTATTTCTCCTGGCAGCAAGAGCTCTAAAAGCAGATTGAGCAATTTGATATCGCTCATCATTATATGGGATAGGGTTAAAATTAGCTAACAGAGCAACTTCCACAGGGTTGCACATAGCTTGTTCAGCTGCTTTATCCAAAGACAAATCCGCAAATTGCGGCAAAGCAGCTCCAGCAACCTCTTTTAAGTTGCCAGTGCTAGATTGATAAACCTGGATTAGACTATGACTAAAAATCAAATCTAATAATTTCTCAAAACGCTGTTGATCAGCAATAGTCTTAAAAAGTCCCCCAGCTAGATCACTAGGCTCTACTAAATGCCGCAAAGGTGTTTTAGCAATTAGATAATCAAAAATAAAATTTTGTCGCTTCACTTCTTGTGAGTCTGAGCGAGGTATATTAATTGCTCTTTGTGTTAATAGTCTCCCTAAATCTCGATTAAAACTTGCTGACTCTAAATCTAAACCAAAAAATTTAGCTGCTCTATGAAACTCTTCTACTGAATTAATCTTACTAGAAAAACTACCGCACAAATCATCTATCCAATGACAAAATTTATTAAACTCTTGATAATGCTGAATTTGCCTAGCAGCCAAAGCCCCTTGAGAACAAGGAATATCCTTTAAAGCGGCTCTAAGATTCTTGATAGACATAATACGCTCTAAATATTATCATAAGACCTTTGTTGCATTAATTATACAGCGCTTAATTAATGCCCTGTTGTTTTTGCTACAATCTTGATCCTATGGCAAAAGTATATTATGAAACGGACGCAAATCTAAACTTAATCAAATCAAAAAAGGTTGCTGTTATTGGTTATGGCTCTCAAGGCCACGCTCATGCGCTTAATCTTCAAGATAGTGGTTGTGATGTCAGGATTGGTCTTTACGAAGGCTCTAAATCTTGGGCAAAAGCCGAAGCTGCTGGCTTAAAAGTAACTACTGTTGCCCAGGCTACTAAAGAAGCAGATCTCATTATGATTTTGCTCCCTGATGAGAAGCACGCCGATGTTTACAATAACGAAATCAAACCTAATCTAGATTCTTCTAAGACCCTGGCTGTAGCTCATGGTTTCTCTATTCACTTTAAATATATTGTCCCGCCTAGTGATGTCGATGTAATTATGATCGCGCCTAAGGGTCCTGGGCACAGAGTAAGAATTGTTTATGAGCAAGGTTTTGGAGTGCCAGCTTTAATTGCAGTCCAGCAAAACGCTAGCGGCAACGCTAAAGAACTCGCTCTTTCTTACGCGAAAGGACTTGGCGCAACCAAAGCTGGTGTCTTTGAGACTAACTTTAAAGAAGAGACTGAGACCGATTTATTTGGCGAGCAAGCGGTACTATGTGGCGGGCTGAGTGCCTTAATTAAAGCGGGCTTTGAGACTCTTACTGAAGCAGGTTACTCACCAGAGATGGCTTATTTCGAATGTTTGCACGAAGTAAAACTAATCGTTGATTTAATCTATGAAGGTGGTCTAGCAACAATGCGCGATAGCATTTCTAACACTGCTGAGTATGGTGATTATGTCTCTGGTCCAAGAGTTATTGATGCTGGTGTCAAGGCCCGCATGAAAGAGGTATTGAAAGATATACAATCTGGTACTTTTGCTAAGAACTGGATCGAAGAAAACCAAAATGGCTGTCTTAAATTTAATGCTATGCGCAAAGTAGAAGCTAATCATCCAATTGAAGCTGTTGGTAATGTATTACGCTCACAGATGGACTTCCGCGCGCATGAGAAGATCAAAGCTACTAATTAGTCTGGTGAATATTCTTCAGCAACCGCTATAGAGAAATTGTTATTAACCTGCCCTGGGTTACCAAGGAACTTGAGTTTCTCTGCTATCCAAATTTCTGATTTCTCATTGAGAGCTGTATTTAATTTGAGGATATCACCAACTCGTAATTCCATCACCTGATCAAGACTTAATTCACCGCGCCCAAGAATAATTTTAATAGGCATTGGGCTATTAGCTAGTTTCTTGACTACATAGTCGCGTGAATCAGCGCTAGCAATTTTATCATTACGATAAGTTGACTGACGACTAAAAGTCAGAATGATATCTTCGAGCGCTGAATAAGGTATGCAAATAGTCATCAAACCCAGATCAGAACCGATTTCTACGTTAATAGTAATAAGCGCAACGATATCAGAGTGAGCGGCAATTTGTGCTGAGGCTGGACTTGTTTCAAGCGCAACCAATTCAACTTCATCAGTTGCAGGTATCAATGCCTGCCATCCTTCTGGCATATAATGCAAAATTTTCTTGAGTATGTCTTTGATAATACCAACTTCAACATCAGTTAGTTCATCACTACCAATAGTAGAGATCCCCATGCCACCAAGCAAACGATCAAGAATCGCTCCAAGTAACTGTCTCTCAAAACCTAAACAAAACTGAGTGACTAAAGGATACATATTAAGTACGCCGATGATTAAATCCTCTGGCATTGAATCAACGAAATCACCATAAGTAAGCTGTTGCACATTCGCCACTGAAAGCTCCACTGGCATTCTTAAGCTAGAGTTCAATGACAGAGTGACCTGTCTACAAAAATGTTCGTGCACCGTAGATAAAACTTTTAGATGTTCTTTACTAAATTTGTCAGGATTTTTAAAGTTATAATCTTTAACTTTTTTTGGCTTGTCATGCGCCATTTCAGGCAAGTCCTTGTGGAATCTTGTCCTTTTATTAGGCAAATTCTTTCCGTATAAATCCATATCGTAGTCCTTCATTGTCAGTACACTCCCTATTGTGTCTTACTGAACAATAAAGTCAGTGAAGTAAAGATCATAAATTTGAAACTCACCATGCATTACATGACTCAAATGTTCTTTGAGTTCTGTTTTTAATGCTAGTTTGTTTTCATAGCCAATAACCTCATCTGCTTTTTTACGTGATAAAGTCGTAATAATAACGTCTTTAATTGCCGGCATAACTGGATGTAAATCACCTTCAATACGTACATGATAAGCATGCTGCTCTTCACCTGAAAGTTTGCCATACTCTTCAAAATCTTCGGAATATAATTTTGCTGTCACTGAAACTTTAAGAAAACGATTTCCACTCGCATCAGCTAAATTAACAACAAAATCTCCTAGTGGATAGATCGGCAAATGATCTCCCTCGCTAGGCTCCTTCGCTTCATGAAGAGTTTGGTTTACAGTTATTGTCTTTGGCGCCAATTGAAAAGCAAGCAAACAACCACCAAACGCTGCAATAAAAATGAACAATATGACCATGATCATATTAGGAGCTCCAGATGCAGGCGTAGTCGGTCTGATTTCTTTATTTTCTTTCTCTGCCATAATTAGATTATTCCACAATTCTATCTGCGTAGTACTTTATCAATAGGTCATTTACTGTATTTGGAAAGAATTTTGATAAATTATTTTGATCACCAGTAAGTGCTGCTTTGACTTCAGTTGAAGATATTTGATACAAGTTATCCTCCAAAAAGTGTAAGTCCCAGTCACTAACTAGGTTATTGGGTTTAGAACCAGCTCTAGCAAAAATAATAAAAGTAACATTCTCGGCAATATATTGATAGCTTTTCCATTCATAGAAAGAGTTCCAAGCGTCCGCCCCCATAATCCAAAACAGCTCCGCTTCTGGGAATTCTTGGCGATAATTCTCTACAGTTTGATAACTATAAGAAGGGCCAGATCTATCTAATTCAACTCTTGAAACCGCAAAATTCTCAATTTGTTTCTCTGCAAGGAACTGCTTAACTAAATTCAAACGCTGTTCAGCTGTAAATAAAATCTGCTTAGCAAACGGACTAGATTTGGCAATAATAAAATCAACTCTATCTAGTTGAAATTTGCGTTGAGCTTCAATTGCAATATTTATATGACCGTAGTGAATTGGATCAAAAGTACCGCCAAATAAGCCAAGCCTCATCTCACTTGTCCATTACCTTCGATAATATATTTATAACTACAAAGTTCTTTTAGCCCAATAGGCCCGCGTGCGTGCATCTTCTGAGTGCTAATCCCCATCTCAGCCCCAAAGCCAAACTCCTCACCATCAGTGAAACGAGTACTAGCATTAATATACACACAGGCTGAATCAATCATACGCATAAATAAATCTGCATTCTCCCTATCCTCAGTAATAATAGCTTCTGAGTGCTTTGTTGAATAGAAATTTATATGCTGAATTGCTTCCTCAATTGAATCAACTATTTTAATTGAGACTTTGAGATCTAAATATTCTTTAGACCAATCTTCTTCTGTCGCAGCCGTGCAAAAAGGTAATAACTTCTGGACTCCTTGATCACCAATTATTTCTACTTTATGCGCAATCAAAGCTTCCGCTAACTCTGGTAGAACCTGGTCTTTGACGTCGTTGTGTATCAAAATAGTCTCGCAAGAATTACAGACGCTTGGTCTAGAAACCTTGGCGTTAACCGCGATCTTAATTGCCTTATCAAGGTCAGCAAACTGGTCAATGTAAGTATGGCAAGTACCGCCACCAGCTCCGAGTACTGGCACTAAAGCATTATCAGTAACAAATTTATTGAGTATCTCACCACCACGCGGTATAACCAAGTCAATGAGACCAACTGCTCGCAACAATAGTTTACAACCCTCACGAGTTTTATCTCCTAAATATTGAATAGCTTCTTTAGATACTGCTGTCTGTGACAGCGCTCTATTGACAACAACCATAATGGCATTATTTGTGTGCCAAGATTGCTTAGAACCTCTCAAGACAACAGCGTTGCCAGATTTAATTGCAAGTCCGATCGCATCGGTAGTAACGTTTGGTCTTGCTTCATAAATAATCCCAATTACACCGAGTGGCACCCTAACTTTAGTAATCTTCATACCATTAGGATGTTGCCAACCTTCTAACACATTACCAATAGGATCCTTACTGTTAATAATTTTACGCAAACCATTTGCCATAGACATTATGCGCTGAGAATCTAATAACAATCTGTCCCGCATCGCTGGAGTTAGGTCCGCATTCTCGGGATTGTCCAAATCTTGTTTATTAGCTTCAACAATATAATTAATAGACTCTCTTAACTCTCTTTCTACGAGTTCAAGAGCGTAGTTCTTTTGTCCCTCAGAAAGAACAGCCATATTAATAGCAGATCTCTTAGCTAACTTTATTTGTTCTTGCAAACGCTCTAATACCTGCTTTTGGTCATTTATACCTATTTCAGAGCCAGTTGTAGATGTTTTTTCAAAATTCATTGCCTTAATTATAGCAAAGCTTAACCAGGGCTTAACCTTTATCTTATATAACTATGGCAGAGAAATTCATATGTTACATAGTCACGAAGAAAAAGTTTTAAATACATTAATTAGCGCGGTTGGCGATAGGCAACAAATCCTTGCAAATAACCTAACCAACGTTAATACACCCGGCTACATTAGGCAAGATTTAGATTTTGGCCAAGTGATGAAAGGTTTAGAACATGGGGCTGTTAATCAAAGCATGGACTCCATCATTAATAAAGCTGTTATAGAAGATACTAACCAGAAACCAAGCTACGAGAAAGAACTAGCTGAAATGGCAGAGAATCACCTTAAGTATGTGCTGTTAACAAGAATTAACGGTCATATTTATAAACATATGGAAGAAGCGACACAATCAGGAAGGGCAGCATAATGAGCATATTCAATATCTACGACACCGCACACAATGGATTAGAAGCTACACGGGGAGCGATGGAACTTGCTGCCGAGAACGTAGCAAACATGCTCACTCCAGGTTATAAAGCAAAGAGTCCTGTTTTTGCAGCCAAGGTTAATGACAGTAGTTTCTCAACTTTACTTTCAAGCTTAGGTAGTGAAGATGGTGAGATTGGTTCAATCATCAAAGGCGAACATAAAGGCGAAGGCGTACAAATCGCAAAGGTAATGGTTGACAATACTCCAGGAATAAAAGTTTTTATGCCCGATCATCCAATGGCTGACGCCAACGGCAATGTTGAGATGTCTAACGTTGATGGTGCTGGTGAGATGTTAAAAATGATGGATGCCGTAAGACAATACAAGGCAAATTTAAGTATCGTTGAAATGGCGAAAAAAGCTTCTCAAGAGGCTCTTAATATGACGAAGAATAGTTAGTCAAACTTTAGACGGCTAACACATGTAATGCCTGCTGATGTGTCGTTCTATCGGTTGGCTTCTGCATTAAATTAGTAAATGTCTCTAGTGCTGGAACTTTGATGCCAGCTAGATTACAAACGAATTGTTTCGCTGGTTCTAAAGCCTGCATTAAGTTATGATCAAAAGCAGATAAATTATATCTTGGGCTATCATCGTGATGTCCACTTGCCATACCCTGCCAACCATTAGCTAGGCTCTTTGCTGAGATATAAGTAGCATAAATATTTTCTATCGCTTTATCAAAACGCGGGAAAATCTTACCTAATATCGGAGTCACGGCTAAACCTGCTGACATCAAACCACATAATTTATCTTCATTCACTGAATTAAGCGTCGTGTTGTAATCATCAACCATAGAATCTCTGTTATAAATCTCTGTCTTAGACTTACTAACAACTTGCTGCATCGCTTCAGCAGGAGCTGCTTTACCAGCCGCCGAAAGCCACATAGCACCTGTATTTAATAGAGGTGCTAAATACAAGAAGGCTTTCATTAGAAGTCCACTAGGTTCCGCTCTTGGCACTTGTTCCTTTAATGAGATTAAATTTTTAACGGCACGAAAAACAGAAGCAATCAAGACCGGTAGTGTACTAAAAAAATTTACCGATCCAACTATCGCTTCTCTATGTTTATCCAGATCTGCAACCTGAATCTCTGAGCCATCTTTATTAGTACGGTTCATTAATTTAAATAAAGCAGTAAAGGCATTTTGTATTAATGGTGGGAAATTTTTGGTACCTTGAATATCTTGAATTTTATTTTCAAACCACTCCAGAGCAGAAGTTACAAAATACGCAAAGTCATCTAAGCGCCAACGGGCGATCGACAAAAAAGCTCCCATACCAATCTCCAATAAAGAAAACTTCTCTGCAACTTTACTGGTGAATTGAGCTTTGTTTATTGCTAAGTTTTGTAATAATTTATTAGTTAGATCTATCACAGGAGCTTTGACTGCGACTTGCTCTACAGCTGCTGGTAGAGCAATGGGTCTGCTGTTAATGGTATTGCTGATTTGCATATGGGCCACAATTTACTGAGAAAACTTTGCAAGTAACCTTAGTTACTGAGAAAGATTCGCAATAACTACTATCATTCTACACTTATTGAGAAAGATTCGCAGTAGTGAAATCTTAAGCCAAGCTTAAAACAAAGCCTTCTGCTGTGCAATAAATCTTCTGGTAAAACCAAGTCCCTTGAGACAAGATAATAAAATGCCTTTATTTAATCCGCTTCGAAAAACTCAAGGACAAATTCCAGTACTATCAATAGATTTCCAAGCTTTGACCAATTCTCTAGATCAGCAAATAAAAGATTTGATTTTATATATATAGACGGCTCTCATCATGCTGACGACGTTTATAGTGATGGTGTTAGCTCTTTTCAATTACTCAACAAAGGCGGGGTTATGATTTTTGATGATTATGATGAGATCTTTTATGATAATCCAGAGCACAATCCAAAAGTGGCTATTGACCGGTTTACAAGAGAATTTGCTGATCAGTTAACAATAGTTGGCACTGGTAGACAAGTCTGTATCCGCAAAAACTAACAGCAACGATTTGGCTTATCGTAAGCGTCGTCATTTTTCTTAAAAATTGAGTCAATATTTGCTACAGTAAGACTGTTTAATTGACTCGGGATATATTGAGACTCACTGCTAATAAGTAATTCTTCGTTGCGCAAACACTTAAGAACAGTCCTCAGCGTAGCAGCAAAAACTATCCATAAACAAAGCAAGAATAATGTTGTAAGTAGTATCAAGACCGGCTGATCACCAAAAGCAATTCGCGGATCTATACTAGTAAATTTTTCATAGGCAGCGCAATTAGTAATCAAAACCAAAAACAATAAAGGCAGAAAACTAATTAGAAAATATTTGGTTTTAGAAGTTTTAAGCAAAATGCAAGTACAGACACAGAGCGCGATAGAAGCTAGCATTTGATTAGCTATACCAAAAATCGGCCAAAGCATATTGACGCCACCATTTGGATCAATCACGCCTATATATAAAAAATATCCCCAACTCGCCACAACTAAGGCGCTGGCAAAAATATTAGCTGGATACCAAGAAGTCCTGCCTAAAGGTTTATAAATATTACCGAGTAAATCTTGCAACATAAAGCGCGCCACTCTAGTACCAGCATCCAAAGTAGTAAGTATAAAAACAGCTTCAAACATAATCGCAAAGTGATACCAAATTGCAAGCAAACCATTACCAAAAACCTTGGCAAAAATATAAGCCATGCCTACAGCGAGCGAAGGGGCTCCACCAGTGCGTCCTAGCAAACTATCTTCTCCAACAGCCTTAGATAAATCAATAACTGTTTGTGGTTGAATCACAAAACCCCAACTACTAATAGTCTTACAAACATCAATGACATTATCCCCGACCAAAGCCGCAGGACTATTAATAGCAAAAAACAAACCCGGTTCCAGAATACAAGCAGCAAGCAGAGCGATTATGGCAACAAAAGATTCTAGCAACATACTGCCATAGGCAATTAAACGAATATCTTTTTCATTAGATAAAATTTTCGGTGTAGTGCCAGAAGCAATCAACGAATGGAAACCTGAAATCGCACCGCAAGCAATAGTAATAAACATAAAAGGAAAAATCTTTCCACCAAAAATTGGACCAGTGCCATCAACAAACCTAGTCAGAGCTGGCATCTGCAGCTCTGGTCTTAACAACAACACCGCAATAATAAGTAAAAAAATAGTCCCTAGCTTAAGATAGGTTGATAAATAATCCCTCGGTGCAAGCAGTAGCCATACTGGCAAAGTTGCAGCAAGGAAACCATATATAATCACACCCCAAGCAAGAGCCTCTCCGCTCAGATTAAAATAGCAAGCCAAATTCTCTGTTTTAGCAACATACTCACCACCGACAACAGCAGCCAAGATCAAAGTTAAACCAATCAATGATGCTTCTAGAATTTTCTCGGGTCGCAGATAACGCAAATAAAAGCCAACTAACATCGCAATAGGAATAGTAGAAGCTACCGTAAAAGTAGCCCAAGCACTGTGTTTCATAGCTTTCACCACGACCAGCCCTAGAACCGAAATAAGTATAATGACTATCATCAAAGTACCAATCAAAGCAGCATAACCAGCAAAATTACCAAGTTCGTCTTTTGCCATCTGTCCTATGCTTTTGCCATTACGACGAGTCGAGAAAAATAGAATCAGCATATCCTGCACAGCACCACCAAGCACTGAACCTACAAGTATCCAAATTGTTGCCGGTAGATAACCAAACTGAGCAGCAAGGGTCGGTCCAATCAACGGACCCGGTCCAGCAATCGCAGCGAAATGATGTCCAAAAACCACCCACTTATTAGTAGGCACAAAATCCCTACCATCACTAAAACGCTCTGCTGGGGTGGCTCTTGTTGGATCTAGCACCAAAACCTTGGCACAAATCCAGGCAGCATAGAAGCGATAACCAATAAGATACGAACAAACCGCGGCTATAATAAACCAAGTCGCACTAATTGTTTCATTACGACTAAGAGCAATAAAACCTAATACAACCGTTCCTATGATCGCTACTAGAATAATTTTTGTAGAAAAAAATTTCTGTTGCTCCAGAGGATTTGTTTGCATAATTTATGATCTGCGTGCCTTAATCATATGTAATAAGCCGGGTATAACAGAAATAACAATAATAACTAAAACAATTGGTAAGAGATAATGATCAGCATGAGGAACTAATTTACCTAAGAAATAGCCAGCTGTAGTTACTCCCACTGCCCACAACAACGCACCAATAAGATTGAATTTAATAAAGACTGGGTAATCCATCTTAGCAATGCCTGCCACAATCGGAGCAAAGGTGCGGACTATAGGCACAAAACGCGCCAGTACAATAGCTTTAGCACCATACTTCTGATAAAAATTCTCTGTCGCTATTAAATTTTCCCTGTGGAAAAATCTTGAGTCTTCTCTCTCAAATAATTTACGCCCAACTTTATGCCCAAAAGCATAACCAACATTGACTCCTAAGACTGCAGCAATAAAGCAACCTACCAACAATATCGGCAAAGACATTAATCCTTGTGAAGCCAAAAATCCAGCAGTAAACAAGAGGCTATCCCCTGGCAAAAAGAAGCCAAAAAATATTCCTGATTCTATAAAAATAATGGCGAAAACACCTAAGTAGCCAATAGAATGAATAAGATTCTGTAAATCCATATCCACATTATACTTGATAGTTTACTATATTAAATGATGCGTTTATTAAAGGCAATCTCTAGAAAAAAGAATCTTGACAATTTAACTGAAGAACCAGTAGATAGTGGCGGTCACATCTCCCTAAATAAAGTTCTTACTACTAAGGATCTAACCGCTCTTGGTGTTGCTGCGATTATTGGCGCTGGTGTTTTCTCTACTATTGGTAGGGCTTGCTTTAATGGTGGACCGGCGGTTTCTTTATTGTTTGTTTTTACCGCAATCACTTGTGCGTTATGTGCGTTATGCTATGCCGAGTTTGCTTCGCGAGTGCCAATCGCTGGTAGTGCTTACACTTATGCCTATGTTGCTTTTGGTGAGCTAACTGCATGGATCATTGGTTGGAATCTGATCATGGAATACGCCATTGGCAACATTACTGTAACTATCGCTTGGTCAGCGAATCTCTGTAGTTTTCTTAAAGGCTTCGGGATCTATATTCCAGAATGGATCTCTACGAGCTATCTTGCAGCCAGCAAGGCTCATGAACAGTTTTTAAGCTTACAAGCTCAAGGTGCGGCTATTCCTTTACATATAGAGCAGCTGAACACTTTATGGAATACTGCTCCGAGGATTTGCGATTCCATCCCCGTTATCATAAATTTACCTGCTTTTATCGCTACTATCCTCATAACAACTTTAGTCTATGTTGGTATCAAAGAATCCCGCAATGCCACGGTATGGATGGTGATTTTTAAAGTAGTAGTAGTGATATTGGTGATTTTAATTGGTGCTTGCTATATCAATCCAGAGAACTGGCAACCCTTTGCTCCAAATGGTTTGACGGGTGTGATGCAGGGAGTATCAGCGGTGTTTTTTGCTTATGTTGGTTTTGATGCTGTTTCAACAACAGCAGAAGAATGTAAGAATCCACAAAAAGATTTACCGCAAGGCATGATTAATTCTTTACTGATTTGTACAGTGCTGTATATTGCAGTAGCAGTAGTTTTGACTGGAATGGTTAATTACACTAAATTAAACGTAGCGGATTTTTTGCCCTTTGTGTTTCGTGAAGTTGGCTTAGATTGGCTTGGCGGTATATTAGCGCTTAGTGCTATTGTAGCGACGACTAGTGTGATTTTGGTTTTTACTATTGCTCAACCAAGGATTTGGATGGCGATGAGCAGAGATGGCTTATTGCCCAAAAAATTCTCTTTTATACACCCTAAATTTCAGACCCCAAGTTTTTCTACTGTTGTTATGGGGTTTATGGTTGGGATACCAGTGCTCTTTCTTGATTCAGAATTAGCAACTGATATGAATAGCATTGGGACATTGTTTGCTTTTGTTTCAGTCTGCGCAGGGATTTTGTTCTTGCCAAAAAATGATAACAAAGCTAAATTTACAGTTCCTTATATTAACGGTAGATATGCAATGCCAGCTTTATTTGCTATTGCAGTGATGTTGATATTTGTTTACGATGTTGCTTTCTTCGATAAATTCTTCTGCTTAGCAGATGCTAAACTCACTGGGTATGAGGTTTTTATGCAAAAATTACCTTATTTTAGTTTCTTTGCTTTAACTGTTTTAGTAACTGTTATGAGTTTTATAAAAAAACTTTCTTTAATTCCTGTTCTTGGTCTGCTTTCTTGTTTTTATTTAATGACTGAACTTGGTATCGCTAATTGGCAGAGATTTTTTGTTTGGTTATTGATAGGATTAGTTATCTATTTTGTTTATGGATATAAAAGAAGTAAGCTAAACTAAAATATTAATATGAATGACACTGTTTATGATTGTCTTATTATCGGTGCGGGTCCAGCTGGGCTCTCTGCTGGGCTCTATGCTTCACGCGGTAATCTAAAAACTATTATTCTAGAGAAAGGAATAGTTGGCGGGCAATTACAAGTTACCGAGGAGATAGAAAATTATCCTGGCATGGATCACATGACAGGTCCACAGGTTTCAGATGCTATGGAAGCTCAAACTAAACGCTTCGGCTGTGAGATAGTTACAAATTGTTCAGTTACAGAAATAAACCTTAAAGCCCAGCCTAAAATAATCAAGACTAACACTGGTGCGACATACAAAGCCCACACTGTAATTATTGCTAGCGGCTCTGAGCACCGCAAACTTGGTGTTCCTGGTGAACATGAGTTATCGGGTAAGGGTGTAAGTTATTGCGCTGTTTGTGATGGAGCTTTTTTTAAGGGGCGAGAATTGGTGGTAGTTGGTGGCGGTTCTTCAGCAGTCGAAGAAGGTAATTTTCTAACCAAATATGCAAGCAAGGTAACTTTGATTCACCGACGTGATGAGCTAAGAGCAGAGAGGATATTACAGAATAGATTTATCAATAACCCCAAAACAAATACTATCTGGGATACAGTTGTAGAGAAGATCAACGGTGATATGCTTGGTGTTAATTCAGTCACAATCAAAAATATTAAGACTAATGAAGTAAAAGATTTCCCCTGTGAGGGTGTTTTTATTTATGTTGGCTTAGATCCTAACACTCAATACCTTGATGGTTCTGTAGCTATCGATGGACAAGGCAAGGTTATTGCTGATGAAAAAATGCAAACGAATATTCCAGGAGTCTTCGCTGCTGGTGATATCCGCAATACTCCTCTCAAACAGGCCATTACGGCAGCTTCTGATGGTTCAATCGCTGCAACTATGGCGATAGCTTTTGTAGAAAGCTTAGAAGAGGTTAAAGCCTAGCGCCAAGAATTATTGTCTTTAAGCTCTCTACTGCTTTATCAATATTGTCATTCAATACCACATGTTGAAACTTATCAACATAGTTCATCTCCTCACGAGCCTTCTGTAGGCGTTGTTGTAAAATCTCTTCTGATTCTGTCCCGCGTCCTCGCAAACGCGCCTCAAGTTCATCAAAACCTGGTGGTATTAAAAAAATACTGATGGCTTCTGGACATTTGTCCATAACTTGCAAAGCTCCTTGAACTTCTATCTCTAAAAAAACATCTTTACCCGCCTCTAAAGTCCTTTTAACAAAAGACTTTGGGGTGCCATAATAGTTACCAACAAATTCTGCCCACTCTAAGAAATCATCATTCTCAATCATTGATTTAAAATGCTCCACCGATACAAAAAAATAATCTTCGCCTTCTTTTTCTTTAGGTCTTTGTTTACGAGTAGTACAACTCACTGAGAACTCCACTCCTGTTAATTCTTGAAATAATTTATCAACAATAGTACCCTTACCTACTCCAGAAGGTCCGGTAAAAATAATCAGGTTGTTTTTATTCGGGGACATGAAAATCTATTCTACAATTAAAAAATTATTCTCCACTTTAAGGATTTTGACTGTAGTACCCTGCCCAATCTCTGTGCCTGACTGAGACTTAGCGAACCAAGTCTCGTCAAAATCATAGAGCTTAACTAAACCAGTCTCATATTTAGTGATCGGCTTGAAGACCATAGCTTCTTTGCCTATCAAACGCTCACTATAAATACCATAATTACTAGGATCTTTTTCTGCTGGCGCCTTAATCACCATCTGTAAAAAAGGTCTAACAGTAAATAGCGCAGCCAAAGAAACCATCAAGTCAATGCCAAGCAGAAACTTCAAATCTAATCCCCAAACATGGTCAGCAACACCAGCAAGAGCGGTGCCTAGAGCAAAACAAATAAAAAGAAAGGTCCCTGGAGTAAAAGCCTCTACAAAAAGCAGCAAGCCCGCAAGGATATAGAGTAGTAAATAAGTTTGCATATTAGTTATTTTTCACTTTATCTGGATTAAACATCTCGCCAGCAGCAGCAATGCTGCCTAAGGCAGTCATAGACTCTGTTGGAATAAATATTTTATTGGCAGGCCCCTGGGCTAGCTTTTGTAAGGTATCCATATACATCAGCTGCAAGACCTCTTTAGTCGCATCAGCAGACTTAAGACTCTCAATATAGGTTTTGGCAGTGTTTGCTTGTGCTTCCACTTCTAGATATAATTTCTGAGCCTCAGCTTCAGCGCGCTTAATCGTTGCCTGCTTCTCACCGTCGGCTCTCAGGATTTGCGACTCACGCTCACCATCAGCAGTCAGAATAGTTGCTCTACGGTTACGCTCTGCTTCCATCTGTACATTCATTGCTCGTTGGATTTCGGCTGGCGGATCTATATCTTTAAGTTCTACTCGATTGGTTTTCACACCCCATTTACCAGCAGCGATATCCATAATCTGCTGCAATCGCGTATTCACCAGGTCTCTACCTGTCAGCGTCGCATCTAGGGTCATCTCGCCAATTATGTTTCGCAAAGAAGTCAAAGAAAGTTGTTCTATAGCAAAAACCAAATTATTAATCTCATAGATTGCAGCATAAGGATTGATAATCTGATAATAAATTACAGCATCGACTTTAATATTGACATTATCCGTTGTTATCACAGACTGAGAGGCAAGCGGCAAAACCTGCTCACGTAAATCAACAACCCGATCAACACTATCTATAAATGGAACTATTATATGCAAACCAGGTTTCAGTGTCGCCTGATAACTACCAAGCCTAGTAACCAAAGCACAATGTCCCTGTTTAACAATTATAAAAGCACCAAAGAAAAGCAAAAATGCTAATCCAATAAAAAATATCAAAGTAAAAATAACCATACTACTATTGTATACCAAGGTAGATTTCTACTAAAATACTAGTTTCTAAGAATATAATCTAGAATAGTACGCACCGGTATTCCAGAAGCGCCCTTATTAGACCATTCATTTTCTTTTTCTAGCCAACAAGGTCCGGCTATATCAATATGAGTCCAAGGAATAGCTTTATCACTATCTTTCTGTTTACCCACAAATTCTTGAATAAATAATGCTCCATTTTGCGCGCCTGCCTGCCCACCAGATCCTGCGTTAATCAAATCCGCAATAGGAGATTTGAGCTTCTTCTTATATTCTTCATACAAAGGCAATTGCCACATCAATTCGCCACTAGCATCAGCAGAGACTTTAATACGATCAATCAAAGCCTGATCATTACCCATCAGTCCAGCACAAATATTGCCTAAAGCCACCATACAAGCGCCCGTAAGAGTGGCAAAATCAATAATTTCATCTGGATTCTTACCAGATGCATAAGTAACAGCATCAGCAAGAGTTAAGCGCCCTTCGGCATCAGTATTATTAACCTCAATAGTTTTACCATTCATGGCAGTTATTACATCACCTGGCTTATAGGCGTCTCCGCTTGGCATATTTTCAGTAGCCGCTATTATCGCGGTGATTTGAACATTAGTTGGCTGTATCTCAGCAATAGCGGTCATAATACCAATAATTGCAGCAGCTCCAGACATGTCTTCTTTCATCATCTCCATTGATTTGGCTGGCTTCAAACTTAGACCACCAGAGTCGAAGGTAACACCCTTACCAATCAACGCCAAATGTTTTTTTACTTTAGTAGTAGGCTTATAAGTTATTTCAATAAATTGCGGTTCTTGAATTGATCCGCGTGCAACAGCTAGAAAAGCCCCCATGCCCAATTTTTCACATTCCGCTCGCCCCTTTACTGTAACTTTAATATTCTCGGCTTTAATCTTTTTAGCAGCTTCGGCTAAATAACTTGGGGTCGCCTCTGAAGCTGGCTCCCAGACTAGATCACGCGCCAAACAAGTAGCTGTTGCAATCGACTCTACTATTTTAATTTGCTTTTTAGTTGCCGCACTTAACTCACTAGTTTGAATATAAACTTCTTCTATTTTTGTTTTCTTGTCGTCAGTAGTTTTATACTTACTGAAATCATAATCAACTAATATAGCAGCTTCCACCAAAAGGTCTATATTATCTAACTCTGTTTCAACAAATATTCTTTTACTTTTAAGCCCTTTCGCTGTTCTTATTAAATGAGCGCTAGCTTCACGAACTTGCTTATTAATAACAGCTGGTTCAGCTTTATCATCAGCTTTTTTGCCCATACCGATAAGAATAATTCTGTTAAGTCCTTTGTACTGAGTTGGGATTTTGTTTTGCGAACTTAATTTAATAACCAAATTACTTGCTGACTTAAATTCAAATTTCTCCGCTTCAATAAATTCTGTCAGTAATCCTTTAAAAGTTTTATCGATTCTTTGAAAAACAGAAGAATATGTCTTACCTTTGTTAGGGCTTTCTGTTTGAAATTCGAATAGAGCTAAAGTATCAAAAGTAAATTTTTTTAACGTTTTTTTCTTCTCAACTTTAATTTTCATATGCATCATTATAGAACAATTGTTGGAAAATTTTGTGGCCACAAAAAAAAAGGACAGGCAAGCCCGTCCTCTAAAAGATATGATTTAAGCTAAAGCTTATTTCTTTTTCTTAGCAGCTGCTTTCTTCTTAGCAGGCGCTTTCTTAGCTACTTTCTTAACTGCTTTTTTCTTAGCAGGTGCTTTCTTAGCAGCTGCTTTTTTAGCAGGCGCTTTTTTAGCGGTTGTTTTTTTCGTAGCTTTTTTCTTTGTTGCCATTTTTAATTCCTCCAAATTTTTATCGATAACTAAATTGCACTACCCTATGAATATAAATTAAATTTTCAAATTAGGCAAATTTTGCTCTTCGACAATAAGATCTTTGTACCCAGATATGTTAGTCGACTAACTCTCTTACCAAAAATTTTAATAAGAGATAAACATATTTACGTACGTTATTAAAGAAGCGGATCAGCCTAGAAGGTTCCTGAGAAATACGAAATAACCATTCTAAGTTAAATTTCCTCATCAAAATCGGAGCTCTTGATAAAGAATCGGACCAAATATCTAAAGCTCCGCCAACAACAATGATAATCGTGTTAGGCAAAAAAGCCTTGATATTACAAGCAAATTTCTCTTGTCGAGGCGATCCCATTCCAATGATGAGCAGAGTTGGCTGCAAAATTTCTAGCTGCCGAAAAATTCTTTGTTCTTGCTTAGAATTTAAAAATCCATGATGAGAATAAATCATTTGTCCAGCAAACTTTACTCTTAATTTTTCAATTTCTTGCTCTTTACTACCAATAATTGCAATATTTTGATATTTTTTAAGTAGTTGTTCTGCTAAATCAATACCAGTAATTTTTTTTAATCGCCGTTTTTCATCCCCCATTAAGCCTAGCCAGGTAAAAAAATTATCTACTAACACAACACTAATACCATCTGGCAAGATCACTTGAGCAGAATTAAGCCTCTCTTGAAACTCTAAATCAGCAAAAGCACAAACGACCTGCTCCATATTAAGACTAAAAATCAAGTCACCTGGGTCAAGGTCTAGCAGCTCCATTGGCTCCCAAAAATCAACTTTTAGTACATTTAGAAAGCTCTTGCGGCTAATCATAAGGATAAATCTATGGCGTGATAAGATTATGCCATGAAAAAGATGGCTTAGATGGAAGAAGAACAAATTTCAATTCTCGGGGCTGGTAGCTGGGGTAATACTCTGGCTTTTTTATATGGACAAAACCATAAAATTATCTTATGGGACCACGATGCTAGTCGTGTTCGTCGCGCCAATAAAACGAGACGCTTCAAGAAACCAATAGTACAAAAATACCCAGACAACGTAACCATTACTAGCGATCTAGAAAAAGCTCTCTCTAGTAAAATTATCATCAGTGCAATTTCACTTAAGGGGATGACTGATGTGTTTATCCAAGTACGTAAACTAGGTCTGAATTCCGAGACCATCATAGTGAATGCTGCTAAGGGTATCGACTCTCTCAATCTACAAACACCTTCTGAGATAATTAGAAAATTTTGTCCGGAGAATCCAATTGCGATAATATCGGGACCCAATTTGGCAAAAGAGTTAATCAAAGGCAAGCCCATGGTTACTGAAATCGCAGCGAATAACGTTATAACTGCTGAATTCCTTAAAGAACAACTATCTAATCCTATTCTGAGAATCTACACTAATACTGATATTAAAGGCGTCGAGCTATGTGGAGCCCTCAAGAATGTAATTGCAATTGCAGCAGGTGCAGCCGATGCTTTGAAATTAGGCGAAAGTGCTAAGGCCAGCCTAATAACTCGCGGACTGCACGAAATCAGCAAACTGCTCAGCGTTTATCAATGCAAGCCAGAGACGATTTTAGGACCCGCCGGCATTGGCGATCTTATTGCGACTTGTTCTTGTGACTTAAGTCGGAACTATCGTGTTGGCTATTCTTTAGCCGAAGGGAAAAAACTAGAAAATATCATTGGCAAACTTGGTGAAGTTGCAGAAGGCGTGAACACTGCTAGAGCTGTTTATCAGATATGTAAAGAACAAAATTTACAATTACCAATAGTTGAACAAATTAAAAAACTAGTCGATGGTGAGATCACAGCTGTCGACGCTGTTCTTGCCTTAATGAGTAGAGGTAGATAAAAAAAGCAGCCCCGAAGAGCTGCTTTTTAAACTTAAGTTGTTAGAGAAAAACTATCTTGTAGCTTTTTTCTTTCCACCTTTGCTTGATTTAACTTTAGATACTGCTTGTCTTTTAGCAGCGATCTTTTTCTTAGCAAGTTGAGGTGCTTTACCAGTTTGAACTGCTTGTTTAAGTTCAGATCCAGCTGAGAACGCAGGAGCATTCTTTGGAGGAATCTTGATTTTTTGAGTCGGATTTTGTGGGTTAACACCAATACGACCTTTGCGCTTACGTCTCTCGAAAGTACCAAAACCAACTAGGGTGATTTTGTTACCTTTAGTCAACTCTTGAGTGATAGTCGCCAAAATTGCTTTTAACGCGTCATCCACTTGAGTCTTTGACAGACCAGTTTGTCCTGAAACTGCGTCAATTAGTTCTGCTTTATTCATTTATTTTCTCCTATTTAAATTAGCCAGAGTGCTCTCAAACTGCCTTCCTGATTGAATCGTTTGCTAGCTTTTTGTAAACCACTGCCTGACTTTGATTCAGCGGTATAGTAAAGTTTAACCGCTTCTTGCCAAAATGTAAACCTTTTTATAAAAGATTTTTGAAAATTCTTTGTTAATTTTTAAAGTTCTAGATCTAGGTGAGCAAAATGGTTTCAGCTTACCACTCGATAGAAAAACAAAAAACTGTCCCCGAACCTTTTACTTTTGACTAATTCTAGTTGCTGTGAAAAGCTCTCAATTAGGGCATTTCCGCAAGACATATCATTGTATTCTAGGATCAATAGCCCACCGGGCTTCACAAAAGTACCGCTGATAAGCTTTGTAATTGTAGCTAGAACTAAGTCAAAATCCCGGCTTACCTGCAAATAAGGGGGATCTAAAAATATCAAATCAAAAGGTTTCTGAGTTATTCTTTTTAAGGCTAAAGGCAAACTAGCAGCGATAACCCGAGTTTGATCTTGAAGCCCAAGTGCTTGAATATTGGCTTTGAGGGTCTTAAGGCAAGCGCGCTCACTTTCAACAAAAGTGACAGAACTAGCCCCATTACTCAGAAATTCAAAACCCACTGAACCAGATCCAGCAAACAAATCCAAAATTTTTAGATCATCCCAAACTACTTCATTGCCAATAAAATAAGAATTCAGCGTATTAATCAAAGCTTCCTTAACCAAACTCTGGGTTGGTCGCATAGTCTTTATTGCTGTCGTAGTCAGTAAATTACGCCCCCGAAGAAGGCCGGTAGAGATTTTAAGCATCTCTATAAAGATACACCAAAAGCTCTTAATCAAAATAAGTTCCTCTGTTTAAAAATTAGCAAAATGGGCATAATATAGTAATAGAGATGGAAGAAGCAAAAAAAATAAAAATCTTGGTTGTTGATGACGAAAGTTCTTTAAGGACTTTACTTAAGGCTATTTTTCTATCTGAAAATAAATACCAAATAGAAGAAGCTGCTGATGGCAACGAAGCGATGATTGCAATCCAAAAAAACAAACCAGATCTTGTGCTGCTTGATGTTATGATGCCTGGGCAGTCTGGTTTTGAGGTCTGCGAAAAAATCAAAAAAAATCCTGACTTAAAAGATATAATAACTATAATACTTACAGCTAAAGGACAAGAAACAGATAAAGAGTGGGCAAAGTCAGTTGGTGCAGATTATTTTCTCAGCAAGCCTTTTAGCCCAATTGAACTGTTAGATTTAGTCCAAAGTCTGTATAGTACGGCTCAATGAAAATTGTAATTATCAATGGACCTAATTTAAATCTACTAGGCACTAGGGAAACCGAAACCTATGGAGTTGTATCCTTGGAGCAAATCAATAATCATCTTAAACAATTAGCCGAGCTGCATAATATTGAAATAGATTTCTTTCAATCCAACGTTGAAGGCGAAATAGTTAATCGCATTCATGAAGCTGGACAAGCCAAAGTAAATGGCATTATTATTAACCCAGCAGCCTATACTCATACTAGTGTTGCGATCAGGGACGCCATCTCTGCTGTCAAGATCGATACCATAGAAGTTCATCTTTCTAATGTTTATAAACGCGAAGAGTTTCGCCATAAATCACTTACTGTAGCTGTTTGCAAAGGGCAAATCTGCGGCTTTGGAGAACAAAGTTATATACTAGCGTTAAAAGCATTCATAGACAACAACCAAGGCAATAGTGCTAGTATAGACTTTTCTTCGCTCGCATGAAGTCAAGATATAACGAAAATACTTCGATAGATCTTAGTAAAGAACGTTTTTTATTTAAACGCTCTAGTGGCGGGCCTTTGATAGTATTAAATGCTTTTCCTAATACTTATGAAGTAGCAATGGCAAGCCTAGGTTATCAAAGTATTTTTAGGCTCTATGCCAGCAACGAGAGCACTCATACATTTAGGTACTTCACGAATTTTCATGAAATTCACCCAAAAGAATTTCATCTAATGACTTTTTCTATTTCATGGGAGTTGGATTTTTTTAATTTACTCGAAATTTTCAAACAGCTTAATATCCCTTTTAAAACAAGCCAGAGAACTAGCGAGCATCCTCTAATCCTTGGCGGAGGTCCCGTACTCACTGCTAATCCAGAACCTTGGGCTGATTTCTTTGATCTTATTGCTATTGGAGATGCGGAGAACAACACAGATATGATCATAGAGCAATCCCTGAGCTATTTTGCATCAGAGGCTTCAAGTAAACGTAATCTAAATATTTTTACAGAGATACCAGGAATCTATGTCCCGCAACTCCACAATAAAGTAGAACGGCAAAAATCTACAGCTAAACAAATGCAAATGAGCTCTGTAATTGCACCTGACTCAGCATGGCAAGATACTGGATTATTAGAAGTAGCTAGAAGTTGCCCCGAGCTTTGTCGTTTTTGCTTAGCGAGTTACGCTTCCTTGCCTTTTCGCACACCTGACCTTAATAGCGATCTTATACCTAAGGTTGATAAATTATTAGAACAGACTAACAATCTTGGCTTGCTAGGAGCTAGTGTTACCCAACACCCCGAATTTATAGACTTGCTCCATTATTTATCAGAGCATCCCAAACAACCCAAACTACAAGTGGCTTCTGTGCGGGCCAGTACCGTTACGCAAGAAATGTGCGAGCTCTTAGTCAAGTGTGGTGTCAAAAACCTCACTATCGCGATTGAATCTGGTTCAGAGAGACTCAGAAACATTATCAACAAAAAACTACCAGAAGAATATATTTTTAGTGCCGCCCGGTTTGCTGCTAAAGCAGGGATTAGATCTCTAAAACTTTATGGTATGGTCGGATTGCCGCATGAGACTGACGAGGATATAGAATTAACCATTGAATTGCTTGGTAAGCTCAAAAAACAAAGCCCTAAATTGAAAATCACTTGGGGCTGTAGTATTTTCACTCCCAAAGCGCAGACTCCTTTCCAAGATTATGGTATTGATAAGAATGCTGAGCATAAGGTCAAAACCTTAACGAAAGCACTCAAACCGCTTGGAATAGAAGTTCGAGCTGAGAGCTTTAAATGGGCTCAAGTACAGGCTCTCATTAGTAGGGGCGATCGCAGCACTAATGATATTTTATTGCGCGCTTTTCAGTCTGGTGACACTGGCTTTAATATTTATCGTAAACTTGCTCGCCCAGAGGACTATAAACATTGTGTTTTTGAGAACTGGCAACAAGAGAATTATCCTTGGGATATAATTACTACTGATAAACAGAAGGCTATGTTAATAGAACATAAACAAGAAGCCTTGAACCTCGCATGAAAAAAATTGCCATAATGACCAGCGGTGGTGATTCACCAGGGATGAATGCTCATATCAGAACCTTAGTTCGCTATGGATTAAGTAAACGTTGCCAAATTTATGGTATCCATGGAGGCTATCAGGGTCTTATAGAAAATAATCTGCAAGAAATGAACTATGACTCGGTGGCTAATATTATTCAACGAGGGGGCACTATACTCAAAACCTCTCGCTCAGCGGAGTTCATGACTGTGGCTGGTAGAGTTAAAGCAGCAAATAATCTTAATGCACTCGGGATCAAAGCCCTAATTTGTTGTGGAGGAGACGGTAGCTACGCAGGCTTGAAAGCACTTGCTAATCCGGTCGATGGACAATGGCAGGGACAAGTAATAGGCACACCGGGCACTATTGACAATGATGTCGCTGGAACCGATTATACTATTGGTTTTGATACAGCGATTAACACCGGTATCGCTGCTGTTGATAAATTAAGAGATACTGGCGACTCTCATAATTTACATTTTATAGTTGAAGTTATGGGACGGCACTCTGGTGATATTGCTACAGCTGTAGGTATCGCTTCTGGCGCGACTTGCATCTTAGTACCAGAGACTGAAAGTAAAATAGTAGATATCGTCAAAGCTCTAAAAACCAAAGGACATAATATTATAGTTGTTGCAGAAGGCGATGAACTAGGTGGTGCTTATGAGATTGCCGAGAAAATAAATTTACACTGTAAAGAAAAAAATATTCCTTTGTTAAATTTCAGAGTCTGTGTCTTAGGTCATACACAGCGCGGAGGCAGCCCAACAGCGCGGGATAGAATACTTGCCCACAACATGGCAATCATGGCGATTGACTCTATTTTAACTGGGGCAAGTCTTAAATCTATCGCAGTACAAAATGACACACTATGCTTAGTTGACTTATGAAATATTGGTTAATGAAATCAGAACCCGACGCTTTTTCTATTGACGATCTAGCTCGCTGCCCCAAACAAACCTCTATGTGGGACGGGGTGCGCAATTATCAAGCGCGCAATATTATGCATAAAGAAATGTCTAAGGGTGATAAAGTTTTTTTCTATCATTCCAATGCCAAGCCTAGTCCTCATATCGCAGGTATCGCTGAAATCAGCTCAGTAACAGCATATCCAGATCCAACACAATTTGACCCTAAGTCTCAATATTATGACCCAAAAAGTTCATCAGACAAGCCAAGATGGTTTCTGGTAGATGTCAAATTAATCAAGAAGTTCAAATCGCCTTTGACTTTAGAGCAGATAAAATCAAACCATAAACTTAAAAAAATGACTTTAGTACAACCGGGCTCAAGGTTATCAGTCCAGCCAGTATTAGAGCAAGAATGGAAAGAAATTTTAGCAATGATTAACTAACCGTCTTAAGAGCACGCTGTACTCTTGCTCTAGTAGTCCAGTTGATAAATGTATTTATGGCAAAGGCTCCTAGAGAATGTAATCCAAATCCTTTATAGAAAGTCTTCTGATAAATATCACTAGCTTCTTGTTTAAGCTGAGGCTTGTGCTTAATACTATTTAACACATGCTGGAATTTAGCGGCAGCCGGGAAGCTGTTACAAAGCGTTGACCATAAACTACTAGGATTCTGAGGTTCCCTATAATAGAAAGTACCTGGCTCTAAATCATGCTTCAAACTAAATTCCTTATCCGCTTTTTTGGCAAGCCAGCCATTAGTAATCCTGTCACCAAATAGTAAAGAGCCACTGCTAGTACAGAACTTAACGAAATTCTCCACTAATTCAAATACATCTTGTGAATTAAATAATCGAGAAATTATATAGGGCAATTCACCAAAAGAAACAAACAATCCTAATTTTGGATAGAACCCATGTTGAGTATCGAGCTGTTCTTTTAGCCAACTTGTTTTTGCAGAAGTCGCCTCAGAAGAACTTGGCTGCTTTACAACGTGCCCAACTAGCAACGGATTAAGAACTATGCCAAGAACTGTGCCAAAGATCTGCTTAAAAGTGAAATGCTTTTGATTACCAAGCTTCTCAGCGCTCTTATCATCTAGGTAATTAATTGAGCCAACAAAACGATCCACTCCCAAACCATATTTGCGAAACAAGCGCACCAAGAAGGGGATACCTCCCCAGAAAGCACTTTCAACCCAAGATTGAGTAATTATTGTTTCATCCTTTAGCTTAAGAAGCTGTTGGCGTAAGCTTTCTGTAGCTTGATAATCACCCATAAATTTCTGCATCTTCTCCGCGTTAGCGATACATTCTTTGGCCTTAACTGAGTCGACTCCATGAAATTTAATCAAATTCATTTGATCTTGAATTTCATGCGCAACTATTTTCTCTCTTGCCTTATCAAAATTTTCAAGAGTCTCAAGATCCTCACGCGAGAAAAGCATTAAATTAGAAAGATTCTCTACTCCATAGTCACCAAAAATTCCTTTGGCTTTAGCTGCAGCAATAATCTTGGTTATAATCGGTGAAACAAACACCGCTGCCGTTGTTGCGGCTTCCTTGAAAAGCGCTTCTACAAAGGCTTTGCTGCCACGGAAAGCTTCAGCAAGAAGAGTAGGTAAATCATCAGCAAAAATACTAACAAAGCCCCTATAAGTAGACTCTCTAGGAAAAACTACTTTGGAATAATCCATCAATTTAGCAAGCCATGTATTAGGTTTATACGCTGCAGTCAAAGCTTCTTCCTGAGCTTGGGCAACCAATTCTTTTATATTTATCTTAGTTAAAGATGGACGAGAAATTGCAACGGAATTATTACCAACAAGATTTAAATTAGGTCTTAGTTGCAAATCCAACATCAACGCGCCTAACGCAATCCTCTATGAAAAATCAGATCTAAAACGAAGCCCATTAAGCTATAGATATTAACAGCAAAAGCGTCTAGTAATATTTAAATTTTAGCAACGAGCTTTAAGTTTATTGGCACCAAAAAATAGCTTAGAGTCTTTGTGGATACTCATATCAAGAGTTTTCAAAGAGCCTACGGCAACTTCTAATGGCACAGACTCTGTCTTATTGCCAATAATGGCAGCCATCTTGCCCCACTCGCCAACTGCAATCATATCAGCAGCTTTGCAACCAAGACGCGTACCCAAAACTCTATCAAAAGCTGATGGTCTGCCACCACGCTGGATATGACCAAGTACGGTAGAGCGAGTTTCACAGCCAGTCTTCTCTTCAATAATCTCAGCAAGCCTTTCACCAATACCACCAAGCTTCACATGCCCAAAAGCATCTAGCTCCGCATCTTTCGTTACATCTATGCCACCAAGTTTCGCACCTTCAGCAGCGACAACAATAGCGTAATCTTGGCAATCATAAGCATCTTTGACTACTTGACAAAGTTCATTTACATCAACTTCTTGCTCTGGAACTAAGATATAGTCAGCATTTCCAGCAATACCAGCAAAACTTGCGATCCAACCAGCGTGACGCCCCATCACTTCACAGACAAGCACGCGCTCGTGCGACTTAGCCGTAGTATGCAGATTATCAATCATCTCAGTTGCGATATTAACGCAAGTATCAAAACCAAAAGTTACATCAGTACCAGAGAGATCATTATCAATCGTTTTTGGTACACCAATAACATTAATTTTTTTATCGCGATAAAGCTTAGAAGCCACGCCACAGGTATCCTCGCCACCAATTGCCACTAAAGCATCTAATCTCAAGGCTTTCATAGTTTCAACTACTTTCTCTGGACCATTTTCAATTTTGTAAGGGTTTGTTCTAGAAGATTTGAGAATAGTACCGCCTTCGCGGACTATATCTTCGGTGTTCTCAAGATTAATCTCAGTGGTGATATTCTCAATAGCACCTTTCCAGCCATATTTAATACCAACGACTTCATAACCATATTCTTTTGTGGCTTTGTACAATAAACCTCTGATCACCGCATTCAAACCCGGACAATCCCCACCACCTGTTAATACACCAATTCTTTTCACCATATGGTTAATTGTAGCGTGCTATAAAAGAAACATGAGCGCTAAAAATTTTTCATTAATAATTGCTGGTTTAATGTGGATCCTAGTTGGTCTCCGTATTGCAACTAGAGCATTAAGCTGGATGGATAATTATTTTCAGAATCCAGATTGGCATTTGGCTTTATTATTAATATCCGTAGCAATTGGCGTTGGTAAATCAAATACTGTTCTCAAAAAAGCTGTTTGCCGCAAATTAGAGAATATCCACGAATTAGCAAATACTCCAATAAATTATTGCTTTGGCTGGGCTAAAATGTTTGGGGTCAAAGGCGTTGTACTTATTCTTGGAATGATTGGACTAGGCTTCGGTTTAAGATATTTGCGCGACCTTGGTTGCGATCCTTTCAATTTACTACCTTTTCTTTACTTAGGCGTGGCTTTAGCCTTAGCACTTGCCTCGCGCTTTTACTTCCAAAACATTAAAGCCTAATTATAATTATAAAGAAAACCTTAAATTGTGATACAATGCTAAATAGAGGGGCATATATAATTTGGAGTAGTCTCAATCTGGTAGATCTGGATTAGAGGACTACATTGTTCATACAACGGAGAAATTAATGTCAAATAAATCAACAGTAGACCAGGAAGCAGCAATAATACTAGAGCGCAAAGAAAGTAAGCCAGAAAACAAATCTATAGTTAAAGCAACTATACTGGCCAAAAACTCCCAAGGACTCTACCTTGACATTAATAAATGCTACGAAGCTCATGTAGCAAACAATGAACTTGGCGACAGAAGTCGTGATGAATATCAAGTTGGTGATAGTATCGAAATTTTTGTAGTACAAGAAGATCGTAACGCAAGTGGTGTATTTAAAGCTTCGATCAAACAACTTGAAGAAGCTGGTAAATGGGAAAGTTTAATCTCTCTACAAAACCAAGATTTAGAAGTCTCTATTACTAAAATACTTAAAAGCGGTGTCGAGGCTTTAATCCCTCAGACAAAACAAATTGCTTTTATTCCTTTTGGTTATTTGGATAATCAACAAGAAGGTTTGCGTAACGAAAAGCGCGAAGATTGGCTAGGAACGAAGATCCCAGCAAGAATTCACGAACTTGATCAATCGAAAAATAAAATCATATTAAACAATAAAGTTATATCTGAAGAACTAAAGGCAGCTAGAGCAAAAGAAGTCTTAGCTTCTCTTGAACTGGGACGAGTCATCGAAGGTAAAGTCGTACGCTTGACTGCTTTTGGGGTCTTTGTCGATCTTGGTAGTTTTGATGCTCTTATTCCTTACTCTGAACTTGCTTGGCGTCGTTTCAAACAAGCCTCTGAAATTGTTCAGGTTGGGCAAACTGTTCAAGCTAAGGTTTTTAGAATTGATACTGATAAACAAAAAATCGCTCTCAGTCTCAAGCAAATGTCCGCGGATCCATGGACGACGTTGGAAATAGCACCTGGTTTCTCTAGAGCCGTTAAAGTAGTTAGCCATGCTGAGTTTGGTGCTTTCGTAGAAGTATTACCAGGCATAGAGGCTCTATTGCATAAATCTCAATTTATCAATGACACAGCACCTGAGATTGATTCTACTATTAACGTAACTGTTGTTAACATTGATGCCGAGAAAAGACGGATGGGTGTCAAATTCAACAACGACCTGGAACCAAAAATAGAGGAAATAACAGATCCCCTCTTAATCAGCTCATTAATTAATGACACAAAGGAGTTAGAACATGTCAACCAATAATAATCACAATTCTATAGTAAATGAAACTCGAGAATTACTTGAAAACGCTCAGAGAGAGGTTTTACAAGAGATTAACACTAAGCGCAGCTTTTTTGTACGCTTGTTTAGCAACAAAGAAACCAATAACTTACAGCAAGTACAGTCTCATATTAGTAAGGCATTGAATCAACTCAAAAAGATTGGTGCTGATGATAACGGCATGGTTAGTAAATTGCAAAATCATCTTAATGACAAAGCTAGCGTAATCAAAAAACTGGAAGAACAGTTTGAACGCAGTGGCAAAGAATCTAGTGAGTTGCGCGACAGAATTAGATTCTATGAGCAGGAAGTCACTCGGTTAAAAGAACAGTCTATTAGCACAGAAGTTGATTCGGCTAAAATTAACGAGCAAAAGTTAGAAGAAGACTTCAAAGCAAAGATTCAAGCTCTTGAAGACGCTCACAGAGAAGTAGAGAATCGCTTCAAAGCTTCTCAAGAAGACCTACGTAGATCACAAGAAATGACCGTTGAATTCTCGCAAAGAATTAAACGCATCAAATCTGAAATTACTAGCAAATGAGAGACGCCGTTATAATACGTGGAGTCCAAGCTAATACTAAGCTTGGAATTTACGAAGAAGAATTGATATTAGGACAAGCCGTCTATGTAGATCTTGAGCTTGAGCTAGACCTGGGTAAAGCTGGGTATTCTAATAATATAGAAGATACTATCAATTACGTTGAAGCTGCTATTCTAGTAAGGCAGGTCGCTCAAGCCAAAATCTATCCCCTTGTCGAAGAGCTGGCTACAACAATCATAGATAAGCTCTTTAGTGAATTTGATAAAATAGAAGCTGTAAAAATTGAAATCCACAAAAGCATTATCAACGCCCCTCAATTCTCTGGCACCCCAAGCATCAGAATCTATCGCACGCGAGCATAGTTTTATTTTTGAAACTCTGGGCTCCTCCTATAATTCAATTACAGGGGTGAATCCGATTAAGGTTTGTTATAGCTTTGAGGAGCTAGATAACTTTATCAAGGACAATCAGGCTTTGTTAGAAAGAGATGCGGGCTTTGCTGGATATATCAGCTATGAAGGCGATATGGAGTGGGTAATCTTTGAAAAAATTCTCAATAAAAACCTCACTCCTTCTTATGAAGACATTGTCGTAACAGGCTCTATTCAGCAGCCTGACGCTCAAAACTTTATTAACAATGTCAAACGTTGTCAAGAATATATAAAAGAAGGCGATGTCTATCAAGCCAATCTCGCACATAAGTTCATCATAGAATCAAAAAACTCAGGCAAAGAAATTTATCATAAACTGAAATCGCTCAACCCCGCTCCTTATATGGGGTTCATGGACTATTCCCGCTATCAAATTATCAGTAGCTCGCCAGAATCTTTTATCAAGATCTATCGCAACAATAGCGACTGGCATATTACAAGCTCTCCCATTAAAGGCACTGCTACTCTAAACGAGCTTAGAGATCTAACTTTATCAGCCAAAGAAAAAGCTGAGCATATAATGATTGTCGATCTTATTCGCAATGACCTTAGCAAAATCTGTAAAACTGGTTCCGTTAATGTACTAGAGATGTTGGGTGCACATAAATTTAGCAATCTTTATCACTTAGTCTCAGTCGTTGAGGGGTTATTAGTAGAATTAAATTTTAGTAAAATTTTTTCTAGCTTGTTTCCTGGAGGATCTATTACTGGCGCACCAAAGATCCGAGCAATGGAGATAATCAAAGAGCTAGAAGCCAATCCTAGAGGGCCTTATACTGGAGCTATGGGTTATTTTAGATTTAAAGATGGTGGTGAGTTTAGTATTCTTATTAGGACACTAGTCTTAGATAAAACATCAGGAGAGTTATCATTACATAGCGGCGCTGGGATCACAGCTTATTCAGATCCTGAGAAAGAATATCAGGAGACTTTGCTTAAAGCACAAAAAATTCTTGAGGTATTTTCATGATAATAAACAGCTTAATAGAAAGTATCCGATTAGAAGTGTCTGGTGAACAGGTTGCCATCTATAACCTTACGAATCATTTATCAAGGCTCAAACTCAGTGCAAAGGAGTTAAACTTCTCTTCTTGCTGCAGCGAAGCTGAGGTTTTGGAAGCCGTTCAGGATTTTTTCCCAGATCATCAAGTCATAGAAGTAAATGACATACCTGGTAACAAGACCAGACAAAAAATATTTAAATTGCGCTTACTTCTGCATAGAACTCACTTTGAGACAAGGTTCCAGCCCTATCCTAGATCTTTGAACAAAGCTTTTACCATAAAGCTGCTGTCAACTAATGAATTTCATATCAATTCTTCTGACAGACAATGGAGATATAAATTCTTGCCTAGGGAAGATTTCTCGCAATATTTTTTGCGATATTTTTGTGATGAATTAATTTGGACCAATGAGCGGCAGGAGGTTTGCGAAGGTAGTTTCACTAATATTTTTATTAAGAATTCTAACGGTCAATGGATAACCCCAAGCCTGGAATCCAATCTAATAGCGGGTACTATGCGACAAAAAGTAATAAAGTTATTAGGCGCTCAAGAAGTAACTGTAAGTAAAAAAGATTTATTAGAGAATGAGGAAATTATTCTGACCAATGCTTTAATTGGTATGGTTATTGCAAAACTTGTTTAATAAATTTATTCATTAAGCTTAGTCATGACCACTAAAGTCAAAAAGCCAAAAATAAATCCCTTAATTATTGCCCCAAACATAACTCCGCCTCAACTTTTCTTCCTAGGTTAGGATGAATTAACCTAAAAAAGTACCTATCCTCGTTATGCCCATATTGCAGAAAATTTAAACTGCAGTTTTTAGCTATTGGTGAAAGGTAACGATCAAAGGGGTCTTTGGCGTTAGTTTTTATAAGGATTTTGTTCAATAATATAGGATCTGGCTCTTTTTCACAGAAGTAAAATACTCCACTACATTTACCAGAAACCCTGGACATCAAATCATCTAGCCCTGGATAATCCTGCTTAGCTCCCGGTAGCACAACCCGAGCTTTTATATAGCGTCCATTTTGATTTATAAAATAAATGTCTTCTATTTGATTTTCTTTTTTGAAGTCTAACAATAATCTATATGGTTTGATTTGAATAGATTTTGTTTGCGCGAGACTTGACCATAATTTTTTTTGTGGATTATACAAGCCAGTCTGATGTTGCATATAAAAAAAGTTTTTCAGCAAGTAGTGTATGACTAACTCACTCACTAAAGAGACCTTGGTTGGAATAAAAATTTCTATGTTATTACAAGCATCCTTAAGATCATCAGGGGATAATGAACGCGGGTCATAGAGCACATCACAGGGTCCATTAAGGTCGTCTATAACTTTTTTTATTGTGATTTCTGGTGATTTTGTTTTCATTTAATTATTTATTGAGCCCCATTTCATTTTATCGCGCAAAATACTATAAAAATTTCTATCCTTATTCTTCAGTTTCGCTAATTTAAGAGAGGCAGCCGCTTTATTGATTTTGATCTGTGTGCCAGGTTCGATACTAAGCATATCATGACCATCGGCAAGTAAATAGAAAGGTTTGTTTTGATCCTTGCCTTTACTGGCTAGCATTATAGTCTGCGTGTCCAAAACCACATGGGGTCTGGAATTGAGCGAATGAGCTGCAATAGGCACTATCTGAAAAGCCTTGATCTGAGGATCCATTACTGCTCCACCAGCACTGAGTGCATAAGCAGTTGATCCTGTCGGGGTGCATACTACAATGCCATCAGAGCGAAAAGAATGTAATAAATTATCATCTATATAAAGATCGGTGTAAAGCAAATTAGAATTAATAGAACGATTGACGGTTATATCATTAATAGCATAAAGCTTGCGATCATCAACCTCTGCTCTTAAGACCGTTCTCTGCTCAATCGTATAATCTTTTTGGATAATCTTCGTGGCAAGTTCTTCCATGCTGATATCACCATACTCAGACAAAAAACCAAGATGTCCAAAATTCACACCCAGCAAAGGGATGCCATAAGCTAAGACTTGTTTAGCAGCCAACAGAAAGGTCCCGTCGCCACCAAGCGCTATGGCAAAGTCTGTTGACTCGTCTAACAATCCCCAATCTTCAAAACCATGATTCTGAGTCGGTGTAACCAAAACCGTTACGTCTTTCTTGCGCAGAATCTCTGCCAAATCCTCAGCTTTAGCACTAGCTGTTTCTTTGTTGGGATTGTAGAAAACTACCACCTTCATACTTGCTTATTATAGCAATTGTAAGAGATACTCTACATTACCCTTAGCACCCCTAAGTGGCGATTCAATATTATTAACTATCTTATAACCAAGTTCTTCTATGTTGCTTGTGGATTGAATTAGGATAGACTGACGAATCTCATCGTCTTTAATCACGCCTTTGCATTTATCCATTATTGCCTTACCAGCTTCAAATTGTGGCTTCAATAAGGCAATGATCTGTAAGCCCTGGCTAAAATTTAACTTAGTCTTTTGGTTGCTAAGTACTTTTAATCTCTCAAGTATTGTTATTAAAGAAATAAAAGAAACATCAATCACCACAAAATCCACTACTAGTGCTTGCCCTAGAGTTTCTGGATCAAAAAATCTAAAATTAACTTCTTCTAGATTGATGACGCGTGCGTCTTTTTGTAATTTATAATGCAGCTGACCTTTGCCTACATCTAGTGCTATGACCTGCTTGGCGCCATGCTGTAAAACAAAATCTACAAAACCGCCGGTTGAAGCTCCGATATCAAGAACTGTCGTACCAGTAAAATCTAGTTGAAATTGTTGATGCGCAGCTTCTAATTTATAAGCTCCGCGGCTAACATATTGACTAAAACTATCTGTGATCTCAAGAAAACCAGGATCTTCTTCGTAACTGGCAAGAAACTTCTCTGTGTTAAACATGAACCCTGGCTTATTAATTAGTTTGCCTGCAACAGTGACGCCATTGGTCATAATGCAGCTCTGAGCTTGTTTACGGCTTGCAAACAATCCTAAATCAAGCAACAATTCATCTAGTCGCGATTTCATAAGTAAATAATAGCAGGGTATATAATTAAACTAATGCAGTATAAGTTACAAAAAGGTCTAACACTATGGCTAACAGGCTTATCAGGTTCAGGCAAAACAACAATAGCAAATCAACTTGGTAAAACACTTTCTGGTATTGATATAGAAATTTTAGATGGTGATGAAATTCGTGAGCATCTTTGTAAGGATCTGGGTTTCAACAAAGAAGATCGAATTAAAAATATCGAACGTATTGCTTTCCTTGCTGGCAAAATCTCTAAACACCAAGTATTAGTAATAGTGCCAGTAATAGCCCCTTATGAAGAAGCGCGACAGCTTGCAAAAACTCTTAGCGAGAACTTTGTACTAGTTTATATAAAGGCAAGTTTAGAAGAAGTTATTAAACGTGATGTCAAAGGTTTATACAAAAAAGCTTTGAATAATGAAATTACAAACTTCACTGGTATCCAAGATCCTTATGAAGCTCCTGTTAATGCTGACCTAATAATTGATACAGAGAATACAACTATTAGTGATTCTGTGTCCAAGATCATCAATTTCTTAGATGTTCATAACTATGTTAGTAAGATGTAGAAAACTTTTTAGAAATGTAGAAAACTCTGCTATTGAGATTAAAAATCAAAGTCAATGTAGAAATGTAGAAAACTTTCTACATTAAATAAACAGTAAAAACTTAGTCTACATATAGATTATTCCCATTTTCTACACAAAACTAACTCTCTACTACTACTATTTCTATATATTATTAATATACATATTATTAGAGGGTATTGTAAACTCTACACATTTGAGCATAAAACAGTTATGATTATTAGTATTATGAAGTTTAAGGTTCCAAAATCAACTCTAGATAAGGCTATTAAATCTGTATCCAAAGCAGTTCCAAGTAAAGGAATCCAACCTATTTTAAAAAATATTCTTCTAGAAACTAACGAAGGTTACTTAAAGTTAAATGCAACTGATTTAGATTTCACAATTGAAGCAACAATACCTTCAATAAATGAGGTTTCAGGAAGTATAACTATCTCAGCTCAGAAACTTGAAGAAGTCGTTAGTAAACTTGATGACGATGATATTTATATCACTGTTGATAGGCTTACAAATAAAGCAAATTTACTTTGTAAAGAGTCTAATTTTGATTTAGTTGGTTTACCATCAGAGGATTTTCCTAAACAAGATAAACCAGAATTAGCTGCTTTTATTTCTATTAATAAAGCAGAATTTTCTAGAATTATTAATTTGGTTCATTTCTCATCTTCTAAATATGATTTGAATAATATTCTTGGTGGAATTTATTTGGGAATATCTGAGATTAAGGAAGATGGTGATGTGAAATATTTCCTTGAGATTGCTTCTACAGATGGTAATCGTTTATCTAGTTATCAGTTAGAACTTAAAGGTCTAGAATCCTTTCCTAAATTCAGTTCTAAGGAAGCTGTTGTACCAGCTAGAGTTATAACTGATGTACAAAAAATATTAGATACCAGTGTTGATGATACTATCAAAATATCTTTTATTGATAGACAAATAGTTTTTGCAACTGAAGATAGATTTATTGTTTCTCGTTTACTAGACGGTACTTATCCACGTTACAAACAATTAATTCCAAGCAATCAAGACAAAATTGCTCAGATTAATCGTAAGGACTTACTGACGGTGTTAGAAAGAGTAGCTGTGATGGCTAATGAGATTACAAATCTTGTTAAGTTATCGTTTGCCGAAAATCTATTAACAATTGAATCCAAAAATCAGGATTTTGGTAAGGCTGATGATAAAGTAACTATTGAATATATAGGCGAGCCATTAGAGATATATTTTAATGTTAAATATTTGACAGAACCTCTTAAATACATAGACTCTGAGAAGATCCAAATAGCCCTTACTAGCTCTGTTAATCCTGTTCTTATTAGACCAATATCTCAGGAAAATTATATTCACTTGGTTATGCCAATCAAGCATGAGGGTTAATTTATGGATGAGGATACTAAGGTAAAGGTCAGAAACTTAATTGAGGAGCTGTTTTCTAATTCAATAAGTCCAGAAACTAAGGATTTGATTTTTGAATTACTATTAAAGAAATAGAATGGTATTAAGTAGTTTTGACATCAAAAAAAATATAATCCATGAGATCTTAGAATTTTCTTTAAATGCTGATTCTTACAAGAAATCTGATGAATATAGTTTTGAGCAAATTAGTGAGTTTTTATCGCTTGCAATAGAAATAAATAATCTAATTAATTTTCTTGATAAAGATCTTGGCAATAAAATTATCAAGCCCCAATATTCAGTTGAAGAGTTAAAGAAGATCAAACGCGTTCTAGAATTGGTTTTTAAATATGAATCTGATCTTAACTCGGTAGCTATTGATATCGGCGAAAACCTTTCTAGTACTAATAGATATCTACAAAAAGGCGTTGATTTTATTTTTGATAATCTGAAAAGAAAAGATCATAAAGTTAATCTGTCTCAGCAAAAGCCTATTAAGCAAGAAATAAAACAACGAGCATCTGTTCAAAATCAACCAACCCAGAAAAAGAAAGGCTCTTTGGGCTGTATGGTAAATTTAATGTTTTTGGTTTTTTTGGCGATTGCTGGAATCACCGTCTATAATATGTTTTTTAATAATAGCGCTACGCGCGTAACTAACCTAATTAAAGAATATAGATCAGATCAGCAATTAAGCTCAGTCTCTAGACCAAGCTCTAATGGTGCTGTAAAAGTTTTTGGTACGGATTCTTTGTTAAATATTCTTAGGGAGAATCAGGATTTATTTAAGGCTAAATATCCTAGCTTAAATCTTGATATACAGGGAGGAGACAGTGGATTAGCTATTAATGAATTAATTGATGGCAGAGTGCAGCTGGCTGCTAGTTCTAAGATACCGAGTGTTGATGATCGTAAGAAAGCTATTAGGCTTGGAGAGGGGATTGTAGATCATAAGATTGCTATAGATTCGGTGGTGGTTTTTGTTAGTAAGAATAATCCTTTAGACTCTTTGACGGTTGATGATCTACGTAAAATTTACACGGCTGACAATATTAGCTGGCAGGATTTGGGTTTGGATTCCGCTGCAACGATTAAGCGTTTCGCGCTCTCTAAACAAAGTGGTACTTACGCCTATTTCGTTGATAGAGTGATGTTCTCAGAGAAGATTTCTGACGAAGTGGTGCATATATACGATCCAATTAAGATGATTGATATGATAGCTGCAGACTCTAATGCAATTGGTTTTGCTAGTATTAGTGCTTTATTAGAGAACAATAAAGTCAAGGTAATCAAAATTGCTTCAGTCTTTGATGAGACTGGCACTAAACCAGTAAATGATCGCGGAACTCTTGATGCCGAGCGAGTGAAACGCGGCGAGTACCCACTTACTAGATATTTATATTTTGTTACAGCAGGTTCACTGGGCGATACAGAAGCGAAGCTAATTGACTTCATGCGCAGCCCAGAAATTCAATCTAAGCTTGGTGAGCATGGCTTGGTGGGGATATATTAGATCTAATTATTTTAGCGTTCCTAATCAAGCCTTGCCGCTTGGCTCTTAATAATGGCGTGCGAGCAAATTTGATCTGGAAAATTTGATCCAGAAGCTCATCTGTAATGATATTTGCTTTGGTGAGGATTTTTTTGATAGTGGCAAGTGCTTGTGGATCAATAAATATATGTGTCTCAAGTTTATTAATAAGGTCGTTTTTGTTATAAGTATTAAGTTCCAAATCAAGAATCTCATCTAAATTTAACCAATGCCCAAAACCAGACTCTGGCTTGAATTCTGGGAAAGTTTGCGGAGCAGAGATTTTGTTATAGGGACAAATTGTTTGGCAAAGATCACAACCAAAAAGCCAATCTCCAATCCCTGAGTGCAGTTCAATGGGGATGTCACCGCGATTCTCGATAGTCTGGTAACTAATACATTTACGTGCGTCTAATTGGTAAGGACTGGGTAGTGCGTTAGTGGGACAGATATCTAGGCAGCGAGTGCATTTGGCACAACCATAATCTACCACAAGCTTGGCATCGGGCTCTAACTCTAAGTCTGTTAGAATCTCGGCGATGAAATTAAAACTACCAGTGCCTTTGGAAATCAACAAAGTATTCTTGCCGCGAAAGCCAAGCCCTGACTGTTTAGCAAAAGACTTCTCCAATAATGGAACAGCATCGGTAAAGAATTTTGATTTACTGAAAATATTTTTTAGCTCAGGGTGATTAACTAGAGTTTGGATTTTTTGTTTAAGTACTTTATGATAATCAAGTCCAGTTGCATAAGCCGCGATACGACCATAATCATCCCCAGGCTTAGGCGGACAGGGGCTATAGTAATTAGCGGTGAGCATTATAATAGTCTTAGCTTCAGCCAATAGTGCTTGGGGACGAGCATTGACAGGATCATCGCGCAAGAGATAATTCATATCAGCAGCATAACCCTTCGCGCGCCATTCAAGAAACTTAGCTTCAGATTCTAATAAAGGCTTAGCCGCGATAAACTTAACATCATTAAAGCCAATCTCTAAGGCGGCTTCACGTATTTGATTAGCAATTGAGTTGTTCAACTTTCTAATCTTAGCATTCGGTTACCACTTGGCCTGCTTGACTAAAGAGTGAATGGGATAAGATTGCTTGGAGCATGTGGAGCTATGAACAGTTTAAATTTAAGGTTGAAGTTTTAAAAACAACTGGCTACACATTGATAACACCATTGGCCGCCCTAATATTGCACTTTATCTTGACAGGGAGTGGCTTTGATGCTACTCTCCTTTTCAGATTGGTAATTGCAATTGTTGCTGCGAGAATTGGTTACGAAATGCTTTGTAAGGCTTTTGTTTTAACAGGAGAGATTGATGCAAAACTTAATAGACCCAATAATAATAGATTTAATTAAAAACAACGTCGGATATATTTTTTGGTCCATTTGTATCGGATTAATCCCTTACTTATTTTATTTCATATTAATTAAAGATGGCTGGACTCTTGGCCCTGATGCGACAGAACAAAAACGCTTAAATAAAAAGCCCTGAAACTGAATCACCAGTATAGATACGGCGGATGGCTTCAGCAAGAAACGGCGCCACTGAAACCTGTTTAACTTTTTTGGATTGTACCCACATCGGCGCTAGTGGAATCGAATCAGTTATAACTAGCTCCTCGATTGGTGAGGCCTCGATTCTTTCATAAGCAGGCTCAGAGAGTACGCCATGAGTAGCACAGGCATAAATCTTCAAAGCGCCTTGATCTTTCAGTAGCTGAGCGGCTTTGGTCATAGTGCCAGCAGTGTCAATTAAGTCGTCTATTAGAATTGCAATTTTGCCCTCAACATCACCAATAACGTTCATGACTTCAACCATGTTCTGTTGTTCGTGCATGCGGCGCTTGTCTACGATCGCAATTGGCGCACCATCTAGTCGTTTAGCATAAGCGCGTGCGCGAGTAACACCACCGACATCTGGTGAGACTATAACTAGATTCTCAGTACCAATAAATCTTTTGATGTAATCAATAAGCACTGGAGTCGCGTGGACGTGGTCAATGAGGGTATCAAAGAACCCGATAATTTGTTCAGAATGTAAATCCAAACAAACCACTCTATCAGCACCAGCCTCACCAATTAATTTAGCCATCAACTTACTCGTGATAGGCTCTCTACCAGCTGCTTTGCGATCTTGGCGGGCATAGCCATAGTAAGGCATGATGACGTTGATGGTGTGTGCTGAAGCACGTTTAAGGGCGTCAATGATAATTAAAAGTTCAACGAGATTCTCGTTAACAGGTGGGTTCGTTGGTTGTACCAAAAATACTTCACAGCCTCTAACGCTTTCCTGGACTTGTACATAAAGCTCGCCGTCGGCAAAAGGCTTGATTTTGATTTTGCCGAGTTCTAACCCCAATTCTTTGGCTATCTCTTTGCTCAAGAGAGGGTTAGCTCTACCAGAAAAAATTTTAATTTGTTTCTCTTGGCTTTGATTTATTTGAGTGAGTTTCTCTGGCAAACCTAAAACATCCATAATCTGTATTTCATTCTAGCATTTTTATTCCCAAAAGTTAGCAAGAATTACCGTTATACTATTAAATATGCTTAGTTTTCAGCAGATTATTTTTAAGCTAAACCAATATTGGTCTGATCAGGGTTGTATTATCATGCAGCCTTACGACACTGAGAAGGGTGCGAGTACCATGAATCCAGCGACTTTTTTGCGAGTGCTAGAGAACAAAGATTGGCGTATGGCTTGTATAGAACCTTGCAGGCGTCCGACTGATGGACGTTATGGAGAGAACCCAAATCGCTTGCAGCATTATTTTCAGTATCAGGTTATCATGCAACCCAATCCTAGTAATACTCAGGATCTTTATTTAGATAGTTTGCGCGCGCTTGGTGTCAATCCGTTAGAGCATGATATTCGTTTCGTTGAAGACAATTGGGAGAGCCCAACTCTTGGCGCCTGGGGCTGCGGTTGGGAGGTCTGGTTGAATGGAATGGAGATTACTCAATTCACTTACTTCCAGCAAGCTGGTGGTATAGAGATTAAACCAGTCGCCGTCGAACTCACTTATGGACTTGAGCGTATCGCTATGTACTTGCAGGGAGTGGATTCAGTCTTTGACTTGCTTTGGCATGAGCATGATGGCAAGAAGATAACTTATGCTGATATTTATAAGCGTAATGAATATGAACAGAGTAAGTATAATTTTGAAATTAGTACGGCTGAGCGTTTGTTTGTTTTATATAAAGAATTCTTGCAAGAAGTAGGAACTTGTCTAGAAGCGGGTTTAGCGATACCAGCTTTTGATTATGTGCTCAAATGTTCGCATACTTTTAATTTGCTTGATGCACGCGGTGCCATTAGCAAAGACGAAAGACAAAAATTTATTCTTGAGATTAGGGCAGTGGCGCAGCAGACGGCGGAGTTGTACACGGCAAGTCTAGCTAAGGTCTAGCTTTATCAGCAAAGCGCATAGAGTTTTGAATTCGTGCTAATCGAGCCGTATCA
>CAZKFA010000006.1:47428-57031 GCA_964551925.1 uncultured Gammaproteobacteria bacterium | reverse complement strand
TACATCCTGGTGGGGTTTGTATTTTGCCACAACTAGATGCTAAGCATATTATTCTAGTCAAACAATATCGTACTCCTATTAACCAGATACTTTATGAAATCCCAGCAGGCAAGATCGATCCCAATGAACTGCCCTTCAAAACCGCTCAACGAGAGCTTAGGGAAGAGACTGGCTATACTGCAAGTAACTGGATAGATTTAGGTAAGATTTATCCCTGCCCTGGTTATTCTAATGAAATTCTCTATGTGTTCTTTGCAAGTAATTTGCAACCTGGTAGTCAAGATTTGGATTATAGTGAAGTAGTTGAAGCTGAAGTTTTTCATATTGATCAAGTGCACTCAATGATTGATGACGGTAGTATTAGAGATGCTAAGACCATCTCTGTCTTACATCTAGCAAGGAGATATTTTATATGATAATTAAACTTCAAGACTGTCAAGAGTTCGTTGCTGGTGACAATACTATACTTAGAGAGATTATTCATGCCACCAAAGGTAATTGGGATCTAGATTATAGCCTTGCTCATGCCACTCTCAAAGCCGGCACGGTTTCATATCCACACTCCCTAACCAGCTCAGAGATTTACTATATAATCTCCGGACGAGGTCTAATGCATATCGATGACACACAATCCACAGTAGGACCGGGAGATACAGTGTATATCAAACCAAACGCTAAACAATTTATTGAAAATACTGGTGATGAGGACTTAACTTTCATCTGTATAGTAGAACCTGCTTGGCGAGCTGAAGATGAAACAGTATTTTAGATATTGATCATAGAAGCTTTAAGCGCTAGCACTACGGCTTCAGTACGATTTTTTGCACCAAGCTTTTGTAAAATACTTCTAACATGATTCTCAATAGTCTTAGTGCTTAGACCCAATCGCTCAGCGATTTCTGGGTTACGCAGACCTTCTTTAATAAGCAATAACACTTCCATCTCCCTTCTAGAAAGCTTACCGCGCTCTTTTCTTGGAGACTCGCTGTGATATTTATCGCTTGGTTCTTGCATTATTCTGCCTCTGATGATTTCACTGAGTTACTCGTAAATAAATTTCTTCAAGAAGTGTTTCAGGAATTAATTCAAGTTCAAGTTCAGCGAGAATGATTTGATCTCGGTACTGCTCTGGAATTTTCACAAAGTCCTTTGCAGTACATATTATATTTGTACCCAAGGAAAGTACCCGAGTAACTTCATCTATCGAAAAATTATGGTGGTCCTTATAGATGATTTTTTGGATACTCTCTTTACCATTCATTAACTTATTATCTGCAAGATACTGCTCCACCATACTAATAAAGCTATTCGGATCTCCAATTGCTGTCATTATCGTATAAGGCTTATCTGGATTGACTTTACCGCGTAAATGAATCTTATATTTCAGTACATTGCTTTGGGTATTATGTCCAATCCATCGATCGTCTGCTTTAGTATAGATAACGTAATCAGCTTTTTGTTTAGCGAGTACTGGTAACTCACGCAAATAACCTTGTTCTTGAGTATTAATCAATAACAAATTCAAGTCACGTGCCAAAGGCAAATGCTGCAAACCATCATCTAAAATAAAAACGTCGATCTCAGTAAGAGCTAATAATTCAAGGCCCGCTCTATATCTATTAGCATCAACAGCCACATGAATACAAAGATTGTTTCTGCTGAAATGTGACAGCATCTCCAAAACTTCATCTCCAAGACCAGAAGGATAATTTTTATCTTGTGAATTTAATATCAAAGGATATTTAGCAATTGTAGACTTATAACCTCGAGTCAATACAGCAACTCTCAAGCTGCAACGCGCAAGATACTCAGCAAGAAAAATCGTCATAGGAGTCTTACCAGTGCCGCCAAAACTATAATTACCAATAGCAATAGTACAGACAGGTAACTTATAACGCTTAACTAAACCACAGTCATAGATTAGAGAACGAATTGCATGAATAAGCTGATAGGGACAAGAGATGATTTTTTTTATCATAAAACACGTTACGAAAGTTCGAGAACAAGGCTTGCGAGGACGAAGAATCTGAGTTGACTTTCCCGTCAATGATGATTCTGAGGACGAGTATAACGCAGTTATCGAGCTTTCGCAACGTGTTTTATAGATTGATTTGCTTGTCGATCTGATAAGTTCTCTTGTCTTGTGATTCGTAATAAGTCCTCATCAACAAATCAGCAAGTATACCCATCATAAAGATCTGCACACCAACCGTAAAGAACATCGCCGCCAAAACCGGTAATGGAGTGTGATCTAACTGTATATTGTCCGTTAATTTCAAATACAAAGCCCAGACAACGCTAGCAAAGGATAGGATCATACTAGCAAAAGAAATAGCACCAAAAAAATACAGTGGCTTAGTAATATAGTCAGTCAAGAATTTCATCAAAATCAAATCCAGAATGACTTTGAAGGTTCTATTAATACCATACTTAGACTTACCAAATTGACGCTCATGATGTTTAACTGGCATCTCAGTAACACGCGCACCGACCCAACTAGCACAAATTGGAATAAATCTATGCAGCTCTCCATAAAGCTTCACGTCTTTAAGCACTTCTGCTTTATAAGCCTTCAGGGTGCAACCATAATCATGCAGATTCACTCCTGAGATAATAGAAATAAGTTTGTTAGCAATTACAGATGGTAATTTGCGATTAATAAAAGTATCCTTGCGATCTTTACGCCAACCACTCACTACATCATAACCTTCATTAATCTTCTCTAGTAAACGCGGTATATCACTTGGATCATTCTGCAAATCAGAATCCATAGGAATAAGAACTCGTCCACGAGCAGCATGTATGCCTGCTGACATTGCAGCCGTCTGTCCATAATTACGTCTAAATTTAATTACTTTAATATCTGTATTAGACTTAGCAAGGTTCTCTAGAATAGAGTAGCTCTTATCAGTACTACCATCATCAGCATAAATAATCTCATAACTGATATCTAAACCAACAAACGCCTTATCTATGCGCTCTTGTAGCAATAATAAATTTTCTTCCTCATTATATACAGGAATAAAGATAGAAATATCATATAGATATTCTCGGGGTTCATTAGTAGTATCGCTTTTCATGATGGTTTGCATGGTTTATGTTTTAATAAATTTCTCGGTGGTAAAATAACTACTCAGCCCGCAGACCAAGACTCCAGTCAAAGTTAATACGACAAATATCATACCAAGATCACTACCACAATCAATATTAAATGTTGCAGGCATGATGGTTTTTATAGAAGCTTGAAACGAATTCCAGAAGAATTTTTGTAGGGTAAGCAACGGAATAATAGCAAGTATTGCTGCAGCAATACCATAGAAAATACCATGAAAAATAAACGGCCCACGTATAAACCAATCATCAACACCAACTAAACGCAATATTTCAATTTCAAGAGCTCTATTTTTGATAACGATTTGAATTGTATTAGAAACGATAATAATAGTAGCGAGTGCAAGTATAAGAGCGACAATAATTCCAAAGGAGAATAATATTTGCCTTGCTTTTTCTAAACCATTAAATAATTTAGGGGCATAGCTGATTTGTTCGATACCAGAAAGTTGCTTAACTTCATCTACGACTTTCTCTAGGTCTTGAGGTCTATGAATATTGACATGGAGAGTATTTGGCAATGGGTTACCACCAATATCTGTGAAATCAAATTTAGAGCGAAATCTATCCCAAGCAATTTCCTTAGTAATAATTTCTACTTTCTCTACTTCACGAATATTACTAATCTCAGTTGCAATCTGTTGGGGATTAGCTGAATCCAGAAGATAGACTGAGAACTCTAATTGAGTATCTAAGTTTTGTGAGACTTGTTTAACTGCGGAGTTAAATTGCAAGGCTCCACCAAACAAAGCTAAAGTCGCAGCTAAGATACCAGTTACTATCAAATTCGCTCCACCAGAGACTTTGATACTGTTAAAAGTTTCTTGCAAAGTACGCCATAGAATTCTTACTTCTCTCATTAGTTAGTTCTCCCAGTATTAATTAACGGTCGAGTATCATTAATAACACTGCCTTTATCTAAAGTAATTACACGCTTACCAAACTGTTCTACTAATGTTTGATTATGAGTACTGACTAACACCGTCGTACCACGCTCGGCGATTTTTTCTAGAAGTTTAAAAATATCATAGCTAGTGGCTGGATCCAAATTACCAGTAGGCTCATCTGCTATAACCAAAGGCGGTCCTTGAACTATGGCACGAGCAATACCAACTCGTTGCTGCTCACCACCAGACAATTCACCTGGTAAATTAAAAGCTCTTTCTAGAAGACCAACCAACTTGAGAGCGCCAGAGACACGTTTCTGAATCTCATATTCTTCAGCACCAAGTCCACGCAAGGCGTAAGCTACATTCTCAAAAGCTGACTTCTGTGGTAATAATTTAAAATCCTGAAAAACAATCCCCATACGACGCCTTAAATAAGGAATCTTCTGATGCGACAAAGAACCAACATCAATATTACCTATAATAATTTGGCCTTGATTGGGTCTTTCTTCACGATAAAGTAATTTCATCAAGGTTGACTTGCCCGCCCCACTAGCACCTACGAGAAGAACCAACTCCCCAGCGCCAATTTCTAAGTTGACATTGCTGAGAGCCTGTATTTTGCCATAATTTTTGCTTACGTTACGTAAAGAGATCACTAGGTTATTATATAGCAAAATGAGCACTTTTCTCAAAACTCGGGGTTCCCACCTAATAAAGCCCGCCAATAGGACTTGACAAGTTGGTAATATTTGTTTTATAATTTATATATATGGGTTTATTAGGAGAATTAGTCAGTAGTTTCATAAGACCACCACAACCAGCGGTGGCCCAAGCAGCGACTCGTCCAGAACCACAGCCAGAAGCCCCAGCTAATTCTGAAGCTCAGAGAAGTTCTAATGTAGTAGCATTGCAGGCAGCACCAACAAATCTTGAACAGAGAGTAGCAACAATTGAAAACGAACTTGGGGGTTTCAAAAATATTGCTACAATGGTCGCTAAATTAGCTTTAGAGTTTGCTCCAAAATTGAAATTATTTGGAATAGAATTACCAGCTTCATTAATCGAACAATTACAAAATCTTCTTCCAAAAGCGAAACCTGAAGTACAAGCTCCTATTGCAGAACAACAAGTTGCTACTCAAGCTCCAGTCATTCTTCAACAATCAGAGCCTACTATAGCTGCGTGGACTCCAGCTCCAGTAGCTACTCAAGCACAACCAGTACTGGCACCTGCTACACAAGCAGTGATAACAAATACTACTGTCCCAGCTCAACAAGCTGTGTAAATTATTTAATGTTATCATTGACGATATGAATATAAATCGTCGCGAATTTTTGACTGGGCTAGGAGTTAGTGCTGCAGCTTTAGGGTTAAGTACTTTGATTGCCTGCAACAAGAAAAATGACTCTGCTACCACCAAATCATTTGATCTGGTGCATGGTAATGATCCAGCTTTATATCCAATTTATGAGGATGGCAAATATATCAAAAAGGATTTTAGCAGCCTAACAGAACTAGCTAATCTTGGCTTAAGTTCTGAGATGATAACCGCACATCTAGCCCTCTATGAGGGTTATATAGCTAAAGTCAATCAAGCAGAAGACGAGATGAGAGCTAATAACATCAATGAATTCTCACTAAAGAACCTTGCTTTCTCACTTAATGGCATGGCATTACATGATATTTATTTCTCTAATATGAATGTCAATGGCGGCAAACGCTCTCAGATCTTAGATCAAATGATTAATGATACTTACGGTAACTTTGAAACCTACTTTGCAAATCTATCAGCAATCGCAACTCAAGTTAGCGGCTGGTCTTTAACTTGTCTCAATTTACTCAATGGTAAATTATTTAATTACGGCACAGAAGATCACAGCGCTAACTTCCCAAATTTTGTTATTCCAATTCTAGCTTTAGATGTTTACGAGCATGCTTATCTCATAGACTTCGGCAAAGAAGGCAAGGATAAATACCTCGAAACTTTGACACGAATCATTGATTGGGATTTGGTTTCACGCAGACTCGACGCCTTACGCCTGATCTATTCTTAAGATAGACTTCTTCTGAAACTCAAATTTTGATACTCTTATCGTCTCTCTGGTAGTGAATAATCACAAAGCTTAGATATTTTCTCTAGACATTGCCATGATTGATCCTCTAGATCACCATTGTAATCAATCTCATAGGGTGCACCAAATTTAACAATGATATTTTTTTCACCTCGATAACTAATCCCCATTGGGATTATTGGGACCCTTGCTAATTTAGCAAGCAACAGAGGTCCTTTATTAGGCTTGCCTAACTCAGTCTCTGACTTAGATCTAGTACCTTCAATAAAGATACCAACACACCATGCTCTACCAAAAGATTTAGATTTCAAAGCCTGTTGAGCCATACGAAAAGTAGAGATGTCGGCATTCGCTCTATCAACTGATATAGTGCTTGTCAATGACATAAAGGCATGAAGAAACGGATTGGTAAACAGTTCTTTCTTGGCAATAAAAGAAACCGAACGCTTCATAGCATGCCCGACCAAAGGAGGGTCCTTATAAGAACGGTGATTAGCAATAATGATATATGGTTGACAAGGGTCTGGTCTAGCTTCAGTGAACTCTACAGAAGTATTATAAATAACTCGATAAAAAAAACTAATGAATAGTGTATCAACAATCCATTGAACAACTACACTCAATCCTGAAAAATAATAAAGCTTCTTAATAGATTTTGATAAGTTCATCTTACTGTAAGGTTTTCAACCAGCTATTTGTATTAATAGCTAATTTCTGTAAAACAAAAGAAAACTCTTGCTTCTCTAACTCAGCCTTGTTTTCTGGTACCACTAATCCAGCTTGCTGCTTGATCAATTTCTGTTCTTTATCAATATGTAAAAAACGTGGGAATGAATCTACCGCTAAACGAGAGTGAAAAGAATTATTACTATCATAAAGCCAAGTGGCATTCAAGCGAGAGAATTTACTCACCATCTCTGCAAAAGCCTCAGGACTAGCATGCTCAGCATCAATGACCACCACCAACTTAGGAGCAATTTGTGGTCTAGTAGTATTAGAAACCGCCAGCCATGCCTCACAAAAGACACAACCAGGCTTAACTAAAGCAATAACCGTAGATTTATCCTTAACCTCATCAAAAAGATTAAGATTTTTATTCTTCTTGTCCTTAAAAACAAAATTCTTAAACTCTGCTTGCAAATTAACACCTTCTTTAAGCTCGATGATCTCAGTATCCATTGCAATTGGATTATTGACAGCTGCTTTATGAGTAGTCAGACCGTTACAGGATAGAGCAAAGAAACCCAAACCAAGAACCAAAGTTAAAAATATGTGTCTCATACCATATATTGTAACAAAAAAACAAAATTAGACTGGTTGCAAAAGCCCGATAACTGCGTTATACTCGTCCCTCAGAACTATCATTGACGGAATAGTCAACTCAAGTTCTTCGGAACTCGCAAGCCTTGTTCTCGAACTTTTGCAACCGGTCTAAGACTAGCCTATGAACAACTCTCGCTACCAATCCAGACTCATAGCCGCTTATAGCTTATTAATAACTCTGATTATCAATAGTGCTTACCTTAGTTATAAGTATTTTAATTTCTATCATAGTTTTAATTTACTACAAAGCTTTGACTGTAAAGATGATTGTGACGCAGTAATGATGTCTCCCTATGCCATGTTCTTTGGAGTCCCTACTCCTTGCTATGGACTAATTTATTTCACTACATTATTTGTCTTATTTATGATTCTCACTAAACAACCAAGACTCAAATTATTTTTCGAGATCTATCTGCTAATTGGCTGCCTAAGCGCGTTTGGCTTAGTTTATCTACTATACTATATATTGCATTTGAGCTGTCAATTTTGCTTGTTATCGCATTTAACTTTATTACTGTTTAGCATTCTCTACTGCTTGTTGCGCAAGGACCTGAGCAACGGCAGAATCTAAAGTCTCTGGTGATATTGCGCCGAGTGCATCACCAACTAAGGCTTCTGTAGCATCATAAAACTGAAAATATGGTATCCCACCATCTCTAGTTCTATACTTTGCAGCAATCGCTTGACCTTCTTCAGTATTAAGATCAACCCAGCGAAACTGGACTTTATTTTGATATTTATCCTGAGCGGCTTTAATCGCTGGGATCATCGCCTTACAATAAGGGCACCAATCAGCATAATAGAAAAACACCGATGGTAATTGCTTAGTAGCCTCCTGGGCGTGTAAATTACAACCAGCAAGCACTAAACATAAAACTATAATTATTCTATTATATTTCATTCCTTCATATATTCTAGCGGATTTTCAAGATGGCATTATGTATAATAATGTTTATGCAAATAACTATCACAGAAAGAGACGAAAATAACATTGTTACCTTAACTCTAGAGACAGAGCCGGGACATGCTAAAGAAGCTTATTCTAAAACTTTACGCCGCTTGGGAGAGAATCTTAATATCAAAGGCTTCCGCAAAGGCAAAGCTCCGACGAAAGTCGTCGAAGAGCATTATGGTGCTGCGGCGGTACGTGCACAAACTTTGGACAATAGCTTCTTATCGAAATTACTTGATGATGCTTTCAAAAAACAAGACCTATCAGTAGTCAACATTAGCACCGTAGAGAAAGTGGAATTCGACAGTCCAGATTCTAAGATCATAGTACAAGCACAAGTAGAATTATTCCCTGAAGTAACACTGCCAGACTACAAAAAACTTAAACTAACAGTAGAGATTCCAAAGGTTGACGAGAAAAAACAATTTGCTGAGACTCTAGAGCGAGTACGCAACAATAATAGTCAGTATGAGGAATCTAGCGAAGCTATTAGCATGGGTGACGAGATTGTTTTTGATTTCGACGGTTCATACAAAGCAGAAGACGGCACTTGGACTCCAAAACCAGGCATGAAGGCTGAAGGCTTCCAAACAGTAGTAGAGACTGGTAGATTCATAAATAATTTCTTAGAGCAATTAGTTGGCATGAAAGCTGGTGAATCTAAAGAAATAGAAGTTGAATTCCCAGCTGACTATCATGATCCTGATCTCAATGGCAAAGCTGCTAAGTTTGCTATCAAGATCCAAAAAGTTTCTAAAGCTAATTTACCAGAAGTTAATGATGAATTTGCTAAGAAACTTGGACACGATAATGTAGCTGCTTTAGAAAAGAAAATCCAAGATGAGATCGCTAAATACAACGAGAACATCAAACGCAATGCTGCTGTACAAGCGATTTTGACTGAGTTGCGCGCTAAAGCAAAAATGCAAGTCTCTACTGCCATGGTTGAAAGAGAACTCAATCATGATTTACAAACTCTAAAGCAACGCAACGGCTGGGATGATAAAAAATTTGCTGAGTTCAAAGATACAATTAATATGGAATCAGAATTAGCACAGGCTCGTGAAAAACTTGAGCGCAGTGTAATAATGACAACCATTATCAAACAAGAAAAGCTCGAAGCTACTCAAGAAGACTTACAAGAAGCTTTTGCCAAGCTCAATATTCCTCCTGATTTCGATACTTCAAAGATCGATATGTCAGCCTTAGTCAATCAATTAAATTTAGATATCCTTACTAATAAAGCAATGGATCT
>CAZKFA010000006.1:25658-47328 GCA_964551925.1 uncultured Gammaproteobacteria bacterium | reverse complement strand
AAATCAATCAATCCCTCGGGATGTAAGATGCTCATATATTCATTGAGCTCGTCTATAATTTGTTGCAATTTTTTATGCTCGTTTACAGCGTGACTTTCAACGGCTTTATTGCCAGCATATTTTTCTTTAACACTCAGAATATCTTCTTGCGCCTTTTTGTAAACCTTGATGCTATGTTGCATCTCATGATTCTTGATCGTGATGCCCTTTTGGCGCTTCATTTCTCGCGTTAAAGCGAGCATTTTTTTCTTTTGTTTATCGCTAAATGGCATCCTCGAGTCCTTATTATACTATTAAGCAAATTGACTAGCTTCAGTAATCGCTCTTGCTGCATGTAAAGTTTCTGTTGATGCATCAACATGAGCCTTGTCTGCAACTGCTGTTACTTCACTGATACCTTTTTGTCCACCGATCGCTGAGCCAATTACCGACTCTACTCTACCAGCTGCACTAGTACCGCGCGTTATGTTACTGTTTACGTCTGACATATTTTTTATCTCCATGATCTACAAAGGCAGTATTAGAAAGATTTGACATTAAAAACATTAAACATTTTTAATCTAACCTTTTGTAGTTTTAGCTCAGAGCAGGCAATCAGCCTCTATCTAATTTATACCCAATTTTCTAATTTTGTATACAAACCAGAGCTATATATCTATATAGCGACTGTTGCTAAGTTTTTGATAAGGGTTCTCACCTATTCTTCGTGATCTTCGTCCTTAACAGCCTTCAGAACTAGATAAAGCACCGAGCCCGCAATAAACACCAACGTAAAAATGATTGCCATAACAGGATAAATATTAGCATGGGGAAACTTTTTTTGTGAAAATACGACTTGATACAATAGGTACCTATGTCTAAACTACGTGTTATCAAAATCCTTTCAGTATTACTTCTATTGAAACAAGGCGCTCCGTTGCCAGTCAAATCAGTAGAGCCACTTAATTGTGACATCAATCAAGTCACTAATGCTCGCCAACCAAATCTTCTACAATCAGACTCTGATAAAGAAACAAATCAACCAATCAACCCTTCTGAGGTAGTGGATTTTGCGGCTTCGCCATTCAAACTCAAAAACTCTACTGCACAAATACCAGTTGAAACTCGCTTGAGGATTGAAGTTGAGACTACCACTTCAGCTGACAAATCAGCAGTTGGTGATGAATTTAAAGCAAGAGTATTAGAAGACTTCTACCTATCTGGTGATTTTCGTAAATTAATTGTCCCTAAACATAGTTGGGTCAGAGGTAAAGTTTCAGCAGTCAAAAAACCAAAACTCCTAAGCCGTTCTGGTAAATTAGGTATCAAACTTGACTCATTAATCACACCTCAAGGTGATTACGTGCCACTTGACGCAGACCTAGTCTTCGTTGAGGGTGCAGTTAACCAAGAAGGCTTACTAGACCCACAAACAGGCTTCGGAGATAAAGCTCTGAATCCGACGCAAAACTTACTTAGCACCAATACCGGTAAGGTAGTCTCGGTAGCAACTTTAGGGCTGCCAGTAGTAGGGACTCTGCTTGGTGGCAGTGTTGTAGCCTTATTCTCACATGGAGACTCCGCCTTAGTCAGTAGAGGTGACGAGTTACAGATAGTCTTAACCCAAAATACTGATGTTTCTCTATGATTTGTAAGGTTTCTTAACCGCTTCTTAAACTTCATCGATTATATTGTCTTTAAGTCAGAGGAAGACTTAAACAATGTCATCACCGACAGCTCAATTCTATAAGGCGCTTAACCGTGCACAAACTACGGCCACATTGGTTGTAGGTGCCGCCTATCAGGCCATTGATGTCTTATTCCTTAAAGGAGATGAGTTCCAGAATAGCGCAGGTCTAGCTCTAGAACAGGCTATCACAGAAGTTGATGCTTTAAAAATTGGTGAATTCGTTAAATACGCTAATAATATCCGAGAAGCTAAGATCGTCAATATGTTAATGGGAGCAGAGTTGATCAAGGATCCAATGCTCAAACGTGCTTACCAACAACGTGTGCAAGACGAAATCAAAAAAGACGCAAAGAGACAAGAAAAGATAATTGAGATAGCAATGAAAAGAATAGCAAAACTCAAAGCTGAAAATAAAAACAATGAAGCTATTGATAGACAACTTGCAAAGCTTACTGTCAATATAGCAAGCTCTTCTCAAGATCAAACAGATAGTGAAAGAGAAACTCTTGCGGAAGTTGAGCATTCAATCGTACAAAGTCCAGATGAATTAAGCGTAAGCGCATAAGAGGAAATAATTATGAATACTATAGGTCCACAAATACCAAACGCCAGCCACGACAGATCTCTAAACAATCTAACACCAAGTATCAGACGACTTAGTGGTGAGTTACGAGAAACTACAGAAACTGTAGATAAGCCAGTTACTGAATTAGATAATCCATTATTAACACTACAAGATCCGAAGACGATTGAAGAGCAACGAACAGCTCACACCAAGAAATCACAGGAAGCTGTTGCCAAACAGAATCAAATATCACAACTACATCAAGATGCCAACTTCAATGCTAAAGGTTTATTACTTGCCTACGCACTAGAAGCAGACCAAACCTTACTCAAAAAATATCTTGAAAGAGGCGCAGATAGCAAAGATGCTGAGAGCGTAGAACGTAGTAGACAAACAAATTTGCAGGGAGCAATCAACAACCCTGATGTAATCGAGCACGTTGCCGCACAAATAGCTCAAAGACTAGAAGAGGGCAAATATGAAGACGAGGATGGTAACACAGTCCAGTTAAGTCCAGAACAAAAAGCTCTCTACGAAGAGGTTCTAGGAGTATTAGCCAATAACGGCTCACACGAGAAACTTGTTGACCTGATTTCTCAAAAAGATGGTAAAAATGGATTCAAATTCCCAACAGCCGTCCTAATGCGTTATCAAAGCGACTTAGAAAAGATTGCTGAATTAACCGAAAGTCAATCAATACAAAACTCAGGCTTACAAAACAAAGCGACTAATGCTGGCGGTACAACTCCTAAATTAGACCAAAGAGAAAGAGAATACTTCTATCACACAATGTTTGAAGGTTCTAAGAAACTAGATGGTCTGGGTGGGATCTTCAATTATGATGAAGTCAAAGACGTAACATGGAATCTAAGACCCTACATTCCAAATTCAAAAGTACCTATCAGAATTCTCGCTCATAGAGACAGTTCTAGGACTTTTGGTGATTTATTAACGGCAGAACAACCTATGCCATATACCAATACTGTTGCTTAAACTTTCTCAACTAATAGACTTGTCACGAAATGCCTCAGAGCAAGGCTTAGCAAAAGTAAATTTCTTGCGTTTAGTATTTTCTTTCAAAAGAGTTCTTGCATCAAGCAGTCCAATTATCTGAGAAAGCTGGAAACTAGCCCAAGAACGCCTGCGCTTATTAAATACACATAAACAAAAAAGCCAATCCAATACTAATAAAGTGAACTGAAGATACAGTAACTTCGGATCTTCCTTCGTCGCTTCTTTCTTCAAACGATCAGTGTGAGCAATCCAATATTTCGCTTTAGCAAATTTATAATGCTGCCTTCTAATATACTTCAAAGTCAATTGGTGAGGCTTAATCGCTTGAAAGACCATGCACTCAGGAACATAGAACATTGGTATCTTGAGAGTACTTAAATATTGAAAGAATTCAAAATCATCACCAGCCCCCAAACCACCAGCAGCACTGGGTCCTATATCAGTACGAAACAGTCCACAATTATCAAAAACTTCCTTACGTATAAAAACATGTGCGCCACAAGGAAAGTTAATCACATCATTACCGGTATCAAAAGGATAATAATAAGCCTTATCACCATAGCTGTGAATATCAAACAATTCTTGGCTCACCGAGTAGCGATCATTATTAATACTAAACCAATCTGGGGGTTCGGATTGCCACAAAGGCACTATACGACCGCCATAGACGCCAATCTCTTGTTCTTCACAGTTATCAGCGAGCTTACAAGCTTCTTGCAACCAATCCTCATCAAGCGTAATATCATCATGCAAGAAAGCAAGCAAAGTGCCAGAAGCCTTCGAGATAGCAAGATTGCGACAATGAGTTAAACCAAGTTTTTGCTCAGTAAAGAATTTAATACTAAGCGAAGTGTTTTCAATATAGCGATAAACAATTTCATTAGTGTTGTCAAAGGAATTATTATCAACCAATACCAGCTCAATCTCTTTACGAGCATCATCATCAAGTCGATCATATTGCAGACTAAGATCCTCTAACAACTGTTCTAGTTCAGTCGAACGATTAAAACTGCAAATTATAATACTGAGTTTGATCATACAGAAACTATTACCCCTCTCTTTCCATCATATCAGAGAATTAACCTAATGGGTTATCTTGAATACCTTACCCTTGGCTATTATAATAAAGCAAGATGCTTAATCATCAAACCAAAACCTCAGAATATGACTTCGAACTAGATTCATCGCTAGTTGCCAAGTACCCACTTAAAGATCGCGCCGCTTCGCGCATGCTCTACTGCAACCGAGCAACTGGTCAATTGGAGCACAAACAGTTTACAGATATTATAGATTTCTTGCATAAAGGAGATATCCTTGTTCGCAATAATTCTCAAGTAATCCCAGCACGTTTTTTTGTATACAACGAAAACAACTCGAAGATTGAAATCCTACTAGTCAAATCTCTAGGTGATTTACAATGGGAAATACTTGCAAAGCCAGCAAAAAAACTAAAGCTAGGTAAACAATATCATTTCGATAACGAACATTTTATTACAATCATCACTCGCGACGAAAGCCAGACTATTATTGAGTTTCAAGATCAAGCCTCTCTACAATTAATACTAGATAAAATCGGCTCCATGCCGATACCACCTTATCTAAATAGAGAAGCGGAAGAGATTGATAAAGAAAGATACCAATGTGTTTATGCTAAGCATGACGACAAGGGTTCCAGCATTGCAGCTCCCACGGCTGGATTACATTTTACAGACAGCATCAATCAAAAGCTACTATCAAAAGGAATAGAAATCATAGATATCACTCTCCATGTAGGTTTGGGGACTTTTCAACCAATCAAAACCGAACATATAGAAGAACATAAGATGCATTACGAAAGTTATTCTATCGAAGAAGATGATTGGAATAAAATATTAGAAGCAAAAAAACAAAAGCGCCGTATTATCAGTGTTGGCAGCACTAGCACTAGAGTACTAGAATCCATAGCACAAACAGGCGTCCTGCAAGGCAAGACCAATATTTTTATTTATCCAGGTAAGCATAAATTCCAAATTATTGATGGTATGCTGACTAATTTTCACCTACCTAAATCAACCTTAATATTATTGGTCAGTGCCTTTATTGGCAAAGAACTAACCCTCAAGCTCTATCAAGAAGCCATTTTCGAGAAATATCGTTTCTATAGCTATGGGGACTGTTGTTTGTTGTTATAATGCTATTTATGGCAAATTTTAAGATTCTTTTTCTCGGGCCAGCAGGATCAGGCAAAGGCACTCAATCAGCAAGGCTCGCTACCGAATATAACTTACAACATATCAGCACTGGTGATTTAATACGTGCTGAAATCAAAAGTGGTTCTGAACTTGGCAATAAAGTAAAAGCTATCGTTGAATCTGGCAAATTAGTCAGTGATGATATTGTCAACGAAATAGTTGCAAATAAAATTAAAGGCTTACAAGGATTCATCCTTGATGGCTACCCTAGAACTTTAGAGCAAGCTCAATTTCTGAGTGCTTTTGTGAAGTTTGATTTTATTTTTGATTTAGAAGTCCCAGAACAAGAACTAATAAAACGCTTAAGCGGTCGCCGTATGTGCTCACGCAGCAAAGACCCTAATTGCAAAGCAGTCTATCATCTAGAATACAATCCTCCACAACAAAACTCCACTTGTGATTTATGTGGCTCAGATCTCTATCAACGCCCCGATGACTCTGAAAGTGCCATTATGACACGGTTAGCTGGTTACCAAAACGAAACAGGTAAGCCATTAACAGGGTTCTACAAAAATTCTAATCTCATTCAAATCAATGCTAGTACTGATCCTGATCAGGTCTTCGAGACGATTACACAATGCATAGCAAAGTCCTCATTACAGACCTAAGATCCATTACCACTCAAAATTATCTACAGTAGCTGCAACGTCAGGGTCCTCAAGATTATCCATCTTGCCACTCTCATCAAAAATACCCAACTCTACAGCTCTACCAAGAGTCAAGATACGACGCTCGCCATCAAGCTGTAAGGTAACCTTAGCATCAGCCATCATGCCCTTAGGGGCTTCAATTTGAATGATTTTCCATGGACCAATATAACTATTAACATTCAATTCAAGAGCATTCTCACGCGCTCTATCCATCGCTTTAGTAGCCTCTTTAAGAATTTTATCTTTGCCAGAGCCGCGCATCGCATCGAAAGTAGCTTCTCTAGTATTAATGAGAGCAACCGTACTGTCAGAACTAGTCAGCACACCAATCAATGACGCTCTAAAGGCATTACGGCGAATAACGGTAGGTAATTGTTTTTTCTCTTCAGCTTTTTTGACAACAACTTGTAAATTCGCTAGGATTGAATCAGGGACAGCAAAAGGATTGACCCTACCAGCTTGCGCCTTCAAAGTGTCCAGCAAAGCTTGTTGCTTAACTGGATCCAATGGTTCTTGTTCAGTAACATCCCAAAGTGGCATATAGTCTTTATCAAGTTCATTAATATTAGAAACTACCTTCTTGATTGGTTTACGCTGAGCTCTTTGCTTAATAGCAAATTGTCTATTAGTAAACTTATTATAACTATAGAAACCAATACCAACCAAAGCCACTAAAGCAATAATCAAGATCCCTCGATTTAATTTCTGCCCTTGTTGACCAACACCAACTTCTTTTTGTAGGTCTTCCACCAAATTAGGATCTGCACTAAAGTCAATCGAAGCAAAAGAACGAAATGGTTTGGTTGGCTCATCTTGAGCACTAAGTTCATTAATATAATTCAGACCTGTAGAAGTCTCTTTATTTGAGACCTTGGTATCTTGCTCAAACGAATCAAGTAAATCATCAATATCAAAACCACTTTTAGGTTGCTCAATAGGGATCTCTATTGGATCAACATCAAAATCACTATCAGCAATAGGTTCTACAGTCTTAGAGTCAAAATCTGTAAATAAAGCTTCAGTATAATCAGAACCAGTAGACTTAGATGCCTCATCTGGATTATCAACCTTATATGAGTCATCAGCAGGCGGCCAAGATTGAGAATCATCAGATTCAAAGAAAGAAGGCTTATCTTTGTCTTTATTACCCATCTAAATTTATCTTTTTTTCGAAATCACTCTTAATAACTCTTCAACCGAGGTCTTATGTTCAAGAACTTTTTGACAAGCTGCTTCAAACAATGTTGGCATCTTCATCTCTAGCATAGCCGCGCTTAACTCATCAGCACCAGCACCCTTTTGAATCACAGCTTTCATTGCTTCAGTCAATGGCATAATCTCAAAAATACCCTCTCTTCCTGAGTATCCCGTATTATTACAGTTTTGACAACCCTTTCCGCGCACTAAAGTTACTGGAGCCTTTAAATTCAATAATTTCATTTCCTCATCAGAAGAAGTATATTGCTCTTGACAATAAGTACAAACTTTACGCAATAATCTCTGAGCCACAACACCAACCAAGGCACTTGAAACCAGATAAGGCTCAACACCCATATCAATAAGCCTTGTAATAGTACTTGGGGCATCGTTCGTGTGAATAGTGCTAAGAACCAAATGACCAGTTAAAGCGGACTTAATAGCAATCTCAGCAGTCTCACGATCTCTAATCTCACCAATCATAACAATATCAGGATCTTGACGCAAAATACTTCTTAAACCAGCAGAGAATGTCAAACCTGCTTTGACATTGACTTGTACTTGATTAACTCGTGCCATCTGAAACTCAACCGGATCTTCGATTGTTACAACATTTTTAGTGGTGTCAATTAACTTAGCAAGCGAGGTATACAGAGTGCTTGTTTTACCAGAACCGGTCGGACCTGTCACCAAAACCATTCCCTGAGACATTTTGAGCCACGATTCGTATTCTGGGATAATATGATCTGGCATACCAAGATTTGATAACTCGAGAAAAGTATTTTCATGTGGCAACAAACGAATAACGCATTTCTCACCATACAAAGTCGGCAGAGTCGAAACACGTAGATCAAGTTTAGAATTATTAATAGTCTCTGTCACACGTCCATCTTGTGGTACGCGAGACTCGGCGATATTAAGATCAGCGATAATTTTGATACGAGCAAGAATAATCTTACGATAGTCGTTTTGCGGATCACACTTATACTTACAAACATCACGCAAAACTCCATCAATTCTATAACGTACTATAAGTTCTTTCTCACAAGGTTCGAAGTGAATATCAGAAGCTCCAATAGCAGAAGCCTCAACTAAAAGACGGCGCACTTCATTACCAATAGAATTCTCATCTGTCGCATTCAGAATGCGGGCTTCAATACGATCTAAGCTTGCCTTAAGATCAGCACCAAGTTGACCTGTCTTCTGACCAGATTTAGTCTCATTATTAATCACTCTAATAACGTAATCCCAACTTCTGGAATTAATTCGAATAAGTTTTACTTCACTACCATTTAGAGATGATTTAAGTTGATCTCCAATGTTTTCATTAGCCTCTTCAGAGCAAGCGACAAAGAATTGATTCTGATAACGCAGTAATGGTACGGCTTCATTTTTTGGCCAGCCATTACTCATAGACTTAACCAAATCTAAATCTAAATATTCTGGATTAAGTTCACGCTTACCATTAATAAGAAGTTGCAAAGCATCCTTCAAAGAAGTTTGATTCCGTTGTAATTGCTTGTACGCTGATACAGTTGGTGCAGCCATCTTATCCTTCTATTTTACGGCCCGAAGATATTCTTCCAGCAACGCATAAGTATCATCCACCCTATTTATAAGATACCCAGAATCTAGACTTTTAATACGTGGGGATACTTGTACAGATAATCCGCCAAGCTTATTGACTTCAATAAAGGCGTAATTATCTGTCAGATCATCACCAAAAAAAACTGGGTAATATTTAGAATATCGCTCATAGAGATCAAGCACTGCAAGCCCCTTATTAATTGCTTTTGGCAAGAACTCATAAACATTATAACCTTTTTGAATACGGAAAATATCTTGATATTTCTTTGCCTCTCGTTCAAATCTTACTGCCAGATTATCCAGATCTGGATAATCTCCATAATGGATAGTGATTGATAAAGGTTTAATCTCCAACTGTAAGTTGTGGTCTTGAGCAAAAGTTTCGATAATTTGCTTAATATAAGGTCTGTATTCGTTATCATTACTAGCTTCAGTTAGCATTTCACCACCATGAGTGCCATAGAGCAAAATGTGATCAGATAAACGATCTGCAATCAAAGATTTGAGATTAGCAAGTGAGCGTCCTGTAACTATCGCAACGGTAACATGATCTAATGCAGCCACCGCATTAATAATTTCATAATGCTTAGGTTCAAGAACTGCTTCGTTATGCTTACCGAGCGCTACAATAGTACCGTCATAGTCAAAGACAAAAAGCAGATTTTGTTTGTCTTTGAGTTTACTGAGAAATAAATTTGGAGTTAATTCTATCTGTTGCATTATGGTTGAGTCACTAGTCGCACAAATTACCGAGGATGGTTCTACAACCTTTTGGAATCCTCTCTATCAAGAATCATACCACTCTTCAATAGGCGCCTACACTGAAGCCCTGCACAAACATGTAATCGCAACGAAGATCCCTGAGCTTGCTGCAAACTCAATACGAATCAACATCCTAGATCTCTGCTTTGGCTTGGGCTATAATTCATTGGTCGCTATAGCTGAAGCTCAGAAAATTAATCCTTCCATTCTGATAAATATCATCGCTTTAGAAAATGATAGAAATATTATTAATAAAATCACAGAACTGCAATTACCTGAAGAATTAAATTATTTACAATCGGAATTCACTAAACTTAGTTATGTCAATGAAATTGCTAACAAGAATTTTAACGTAAAGCTCGTACTCGGCGACGCGCGTGAAACAGTACGCAACTTAACTGCTAATTTTTTTGATGCAATTTTTTTTGATCCCTTTAGTCCAAAAGTTTGCCCAGAATTGTGGCAGGCAGATTTTATCAATGATGTAATTCGCACACTAAAAACAGGTTCTTATATTTCTACTTATAGCTCAGCGCGTATTGCCAAGGATAATTTTGCAGCAGCAGGCTGTCAAATATTAGAAGGTCCTAAGCTCAATCGCCGTAATGGTGGGGTATTGGGGGTGCGTCAATAGTTTTCAGAGAATAAGTCTAATTGAGTAATTGCTTCACTCTAGCTGTAAACGAGTCTCTATTTTGAATAGTCGCTAACTTGTCTTTTATAGTTTCAATCTGTCGTTCAAAAAGAAGATGCCTATATTCCTCTAAAGTTTTAATTACCAAAGATTCAGCCGCAGCAACAGCAATGGCTGCTACCATAAAATCAGTTAATCCCTCCGATATAAATACCATATTAGTTCTTCGTTCAGAGGGAGAATGTATGTGCTTGTCAATCAATCTAGTAGCTAGATCAATATCACCTCTCTGAGCATATATCGCTGCTGCACTAGCAAAACTCTCTTGATAAGTTAAACCACAGAATCTATTTTTTGTATCCTGTACGCCCACTGTGTTTGTGGCATAAATAAATTTACGTGCGTGCGTTCCTGGGCTTTGGGAATAATCAATTGCTAATAATTTTTCAACCACTGTTCTGAAATCCGCTCTAGCAGCTAAGTCAATTGCTCTGGGATGACCATCATTTAGTCTAATTGTTTTATGCATGGGATGTAGATAAGGATATTCAAATTCCTGACCCTTAAAATGAATTGATTTACTATGAGCTACTAGAAGTTTTCTAGCAGTTGCATACTTCCCTTGATCAATTGCTGCAAGGATCTGCTTTTCAGTCTCATCTTTATCACCAATCTCTGGTAACTGCACTCGTCCTCTATGCATAGCAGAAATATCTTCTCGACTAAAACCTTCCGTCTTTAAGTGACAATCTAAATGTGCCAATAAATCATTCACCGCAGCCAAAGAAACCCTATCTTGTCCTGCCGGCCGGCAAAATGATAATATTTGAGCTAGAATCGGACCAGTCTTGGGCATAAGATAATTGTAGCACGTTGTAATAGATAATACGAAAGACTATTTTGAAGACTTTTATGTGGTAAAAGCTAAATCATCTCTATAATGCTCCAATAAACCAACAAAATGTTTGAGTAATATTTGAGTTAAATCTAAAGTTTCAGTTTTGCCTGTCTGTGGATCAGTATATGGAAATTGAACCAGATGAGCCGGGCAACCAACAGCAGCTTCACCTTCATTACCCTTTGGACAGTGAGATAATCTATGAGTTAAATCTTTAAATTGAGGATCTGCTTTTAATTGTTCTCTATCCATATACAATTCGTTGTTAGTAGTATCAATCCTTAAAATATTTTCGGCTGCTTCATTACAAAATTTATTTATCAAGCTCAAACCACTAATTGAAACTGCCATAAATTCTTTCAATAAAGAATAGGTATTCTGAGCAATAGCAAAGAAAGTATCAGCATTAAGATGTACTCCAGGATTGCTTCTTGCGTAAACTACTGGAATGCTAGTGATGAATGTTGTAATAAAGCTTAAAGCTGTGTTGACGCCAGCTTGAATGTTGTTATTGAGTTGTTCTTCTCTAGGTTGAACAGGTAAAGGAAAAAGACAAAAAGCTTTATTTTTGATTACTTGAGCAGTATAAGCAAACCAAATGTCTCTGACTATTGCTGCTGTACCTTTAATTAATTCACCAAATTCATTAGACTCTTGCTTTGGCTGAGAATCAGTCTCTGTAGTTGGCTGTGCATCAAGATCCTTTTGCCATTTTTGTTGATCTGCTTCACTAAGATCAATACGTCCATTGCGATGTATTCTTGTCATCAAAGTTGGTAGCTCACTAGCATATAAGCCTGCAAGTTCTTGATATAGACTGCGTTTATATTCGCGTCTTTCACTAGCAGCAGATCCTTGCTGTTGTGGAATAAGGCTATTGAAAAACCCTGCTAATCCTTTATTGTGACTGACATGAGACACGAGTATTATCTTAGCATAGATAGTGCTCTGTAACTATTTGACTCATCATTAGACTTCTTCTGAAACCCAAATCTTCTAATATGCTCTGATCATTGTGGTAGAGATCTTGACTATGAATTTAGTGAGCAAGGAGCAGCGGAGCCATGTCCCTGCTTTCGAACGAAGGTGAGAAAGAGAGGGACCGGAGCTGCCGGAAGACTACCACAATGATCAGAGCAAGAAGGCAAATTTCAGAAAGTGCCCTCAATGTAATTTACTATACGCTGTATAGTAAGTAGTAATGGAATGTTACAATTCTGCTCATGAGCCTCTCTGAAGAACAGTTCAAAACCAAAACTACTTATCTATTACCCTTTGAGAAAATGCATGGCTTGGGTAATGACTTTGTCATCATTAATGCTGCTCATCTCAAACTCAGCAAAGATTTAGTTTATGAAAGAGATCTGGCTAAACATATCTGCGATCGCCATCGCGGTATCGGTGCTGATGGAATGATTATAATCGAACAAGCTCAGAATTCAACTCAAGCAGTACGTTCTTGGCGCTTCTATAATTCTGATGGTTCGATCTCAGAAGCGTGTGGTAATGGTATTCGCTGTGCTGCTAAATATATTTATGAGCATGGCTTGAGCGGCGAAGAGACTAAATTTATTATTGAAACCTTAGCAGGAGATATAGAAGTTGAGATATTAGAGAACGAATTAGTGCGAGTCAATATGGGTCCAGCTCGTGAGATCATCAAAAACCAATCTCTAAATATTGGTGATTTCAAGTTTGATTATACTTTTGTCTCTATGGGTAATCCTCATGCTATCGCCTTCTTTGACGATATCCACTCTGTCAAAAATTTTGGACCACAAATCGAAACTCACAACAACTTTCCTAATAAGACTAATGTTGAATTCGCCAAAATGCTCTCACCAAGCTTAATTGATCTCGTAGTCTGGGAGCGCGGTTGTGGCTTCACTCAAGCCTGCGGCACTGGTGCTTGCGCAACAGCAATCTCTGCAATCATCCAAGGCTTGAGCAAACAAGACAGCAATATCACCGTTAAGTTACCTGGTGGCGATTTGGTTATAAAATGGGATTCTATCTTGGATACTATATTCATGACAGGTCCAGCCGAAATGAGTTTTATCGGTTATTATAATGAATAGTCTATGACTATCTTGCTCAAAATTATCAAAGGCTTAGCCATCTTAGTTCTATTACTAAGCCCAGCAGCTCTTATATACACAACAGTCAGAGAGCCAATCTCAAACATTAAATCCAAAATTAAAGTACTAGGTCTTAAACAAATTTCTAAACCCGAGATATCTAAACTTATAGACGACCTTAAATTAGAAAATAAAAGCTTCTACCAAATCAACCCACAACTAATTGCTCGACATCTTAATGAGTTTCCATTAGTGCATCAAGTGAAAGTCAGAGGATTTCTATTCCCTAGCCCTAAATACAAAATATATATCTGGGAAGAACAACCCTGGGCTATTTATCAAGGCACGCTCTATAACCAAGATGCTAATGCCCTAGTCAGTCCAAGTAGTAAGTTTTTCAAAGAACCATCTATTGCTCTTATCTATGAAGAGTTTGCCAAGCAGTCTTTATTAGCTCCTATTAGCATAGAGTCTCGTCAGGCACTTGATCATAAGGCTCTATTAAACATCAAGAAACTTGCTCAGCAAGCAAGCTCTAGTTTAAATCTTATTGGCAGAGATAAGATCAAAATGATCTCTCTTGACTTAGAAAATAATCTTGATATTCAATTCCATAAACTAAGACTCTCATTGGGTCCTATCAACAAGGATATCGAACACAAATTAGCAAAACTAGATTCAGTCTTAATACCACTACAAAAACTATCTAAGCAAGAAGTGATTGAATATATTGATGTCTCGCTAGATACCGATGACGTTATTCTAGGTAAGGGCACAGTTCCTGAGCCTGTCTTAATAACAAAAGCAGAACCAAATATCATTAAACCCAGTCAATAGACTTGTTGCGAAAGCGTGTAGGAATACCTACCGTGATATAATTACAGCATGACGGACAAGATTAATGTAATCGTAGCTGGTGCTTTAGGGCGCATGGGTACTACTGCTATTAGTGCTTTCCTTGAAGCTCCCGAACAGTTCAATATCGTTTGTGGACTCGTCAGAAACCTCAAAGAACTAGATAAAGCGACTGTCGAATCCTACAAAGCCAAGGGAGTTCGTCTTGCTGATAACATCGAAACGGAATTACAACAAGGTAATATCGATGTTCTTGTTGAATTAACAACTCCAGATAGTGTGTTTCACAATTCAAAACTCGCCCTACAAAGCGGTGTAAGACCCGTTATTGGTGCGACTGGACTATCAGAAGAAGACATAGAAGAACTAAGTAAATTGAGCCAGCGCAGCCAAACTGGAGCCATTATTGCTCCGAACTTCTCTATCGGCGCAGTTTTGATGATGCTACTTGCTGCTCAAGCAGCTCAATACATGAAGCATTGTGAGATTATTGAATTACACCACGATAAAAAAATCGACTCACCTTCAGGAACAGCCATTAAAACTGCCAAAATGATCGCAGAGAACTTAAGAAGCAAAAATCCTCAAGCTCAAGATCCCGCTCGTGGAGAACAACACAGTGGCATCAACATTCATAGTGTCAGACTGCCAGGTCTCGTTGCTCATCAAGAAGTGATTTTTGGTGGGCAAGGACAGACTCTAACCATTAGGCACGATAGCATTGATCGCTCTAGCTTTATGCCAGGAATATTGCTTGCAGCAAGTAAAGTAATAAAACTCAATTCATTAGTTTATGGTTTAGAAAAGCTACTTGATTAACTTCAGAATTTTTGCTAATTCTTCAGCTTCATTGCGTATCCAATCCCTCGCCCAAACCTTATGCACAGTCCAACCCAAGGACTCCAAAACAGCTCTACGTAAGCGTTCCCGATCTCTAGCCGTATGAGCAGAACGATAAACCTCACCATCAGTTTCTATTGCAAGGATATACTCGCTTGGATTAGTTTTAGATTTCACCGCTATATCAATCTTATATTCTGAAGCTCCTAGTGACAGTTCGACGTCATAACCTCTTTGCTTCAAAGCTTCAGCGATAGACTTTGAAACTTTTGATTTACTTGACGAGTTAAGATTTTGATTTGCCAAAATCAAACTAGCATTCTGCATATCACTAAAAAGATCTCCGCTATTAGGATTTGGATTCTCTGCAAAAGCAAGGTATTTTTTAAGCAGAACAGCTCCCTGAGCGCTAGTCCTATTCAAATCAATATCACTAGAAACTATAGACGAGAATACTTTAAGCTGATTACGTGCTCTAGTTACAGCAACATTCAGCCTACGATGACCACCATCTCTATTCAACGGTCCAAAGTTATGCGACAAATTACCTTTCTTATCTCTAGCATAACCAATGCTAAAAAAGATCACGTCTCTTTCATCACCTTGTACATTCTCGAGGTTCTTAATAAATAAGGCATCAGTTTTTTCTTCATCTAAGAAGCTATGATCCAATTCTGGATTCTTTTTGAGGATCTTACTTAGCTCTCTTTCAATAGCAAATTGCTGGGCTTCAGAGAATGCTATTACTCCCAATGACACTTCAGGATATTGCTTGTAATGCTCTACTATAGCTTCAGCGACTCTAGTTGCTTCCTTACGATTAAAGCGAGAACCTCTTTCATAATAACCATCAACGACAAGCTCAAATGCTATCCCAAGATTCTCAGCCTTATTAATTGGCGAAGGAAAAGTAATTAACTGATTATCATAAATGTGATAATTAGAAAACTTGATCAAATCCTCATGACGACTACGGTAGTGCCAGTTCAAAGTTTTGGTCTCAAGAAATACTGAGCACTCATCAAGCACACTCTCAAAATTATGATTCTCATAATCATCATCATTATCAATATAATTGAAAAAATTAGTTGGCGGCAATTGGTTAGAATCACCAGCCAGAATCAACTGCTTACCTCTATAGATTGAACAAATAGCATCTTCTGTCTTAATCTGTGACGCTTCATCAAAAATCACCAGATCAAACTCAAGAGAATTAATTCTAGAGTTATCGTTATTACTAGAATCTATCAAACGACTGACCGACAGTGGACTCATCATCCAACAAGGCTTCAGTGTCTGCAATAATTCTGGAATTTCTTGCAACAGTAGTCTTATTGGTTTATGTTTTTTCTTTTTATTAATCTCATGATTAAGAACCTGCAGATCTATCTTATTGATTGCATTGGCAGCATATTCAATCCAATTAAGAGCTAGGTTTTTAGAGATTTGCTTTCTATTACGCCCTTGGATTTTTAGATCCATCATATTAAACTTATCAATTAGAATCTGCTGACCATTACCACTAAATTTGCGTATCTCAGGATGAGAAATCTCGATTTTATCTACCCATGCTTGATACAACTTACGCAAGAATAGATCTTTTAATATAGTTTCATTAACACCTTGAATTGAAGCTTTGATAATAGCTTCTACGAACTGTTCCATGCCAAGACTCTTGGCAATCTGCTCTTGCTCTTTATACTCGATCCAATCCTCAATCTTAATTATATTCTTGACCAAGTCTTCAAGATGACTACTTAGTTCTTTGAAGCTCAAATTATCAAGATCAACATTAGGTCTCGGGAAAATTGAACTATAGAACTCCAAATGATACTTAACTAGATCATGAGCTTTAATTAAATCATCAGCTTGCTTATTAAACTGATTGACAGCATCCTGACTACTAGAATCTGAAACAATCTCTACCAACTGGGTTGGTACAACACCAGATTCAAATTTATTAAGAACCTTCTGAACCCATTTGATTGCAGTGATAGTCTCTTGCCAATCAGTATCAAATTCTTTATAAAAATCACCCAAGACCAATGACAGTTCAGTGCCTTCAGTGTGCAGCTCTTTGGACTTCTGATCCAATTCAGCAGCTTGCTGCAAATCATTAATAATATCTTTGATATCTTTAGCTTGATTATGAAAAGATAATTTCTTAATCTGTGAGACACTCCGCCAGTAATCAATGTCAAGGAATCTAAATATTCCAGTAAATTTTTGAGTGAACTTAGTAAGCAATTCTTCATGATTTAATTCCAAGAATCCTTCAGAATAGCGCCCCAAAATCTCTTGGCGACTGCTTCTATAGCCTTCATGCTCAAATTGAGCCTGAATCGCTAGCGTTTGCACTTCAGTCAATCTATTACCATTAAACCATTCTCGTTTAGGGAAAGGAGAGTTAGTGGCTAAGTTAGATGCTTCCGCCAACCACTTAAATTCTTTCAGGTTCTTGACCTTACGTCCAAAATACTTCTCAGAAATCGGATTAGCAAAAGACTCTAACTTTGCCACAATGCTTTTGAATTCTATTAAGTTCGATTTGATTTCATTCTCAAGCTCAAAACTCAAATTGCTAACATTAGCATTACGCCAAATATAAGAATCATAATTCTCAAGTATCTCTGTTTTAGCTGCCAGTTGTTTAAAAAGATGATCTAATTCAGACAATCTTTTAAGATCAAACTTCTCTATACTAGGAATAGTGAAATCTATAGCAAGTAGATCCTGAGACTGTTTCAAACCCTGCCCTAAAAGATCCAGTTCGTGATTAAGGCTGGCAAGCTCTCCATATATTTCATAAAGAGACATCTGTATCGGTTCACGAGTCTTATGCAATTCATCAATTGCTTTCTGAATTTGACCTTTTAGTTGATTGATCGATTCAATATACTCTTCTCTATTACTCTCAAGAGCAATAGACTTAATTTCTTCTAGTGATGTACGCAAATTACTAATAATGTCAGCTTTTTTTTGTTGTGAGTTATGCAACTCTAAACAAAAACGCTCTAATCGACTGTCTTTCAATCGTTTAATAACGACATCAAGAGCAGATTTTTTCTCACTCACAAAGAGAACTTTCTTGCCTTGCGACAAGGACTCGGCAATAATATTTGCGATAGTTTGCGACTTACCTGTGCCGGGAGGTCCTTGAATAACAAAGCTACGACCAGCTTTGGCAGCATAGATAGCTTCTTCTTGACTACTATCAGCATCCAATATCTGCTGAGATTCATTAGCATTAATTTTCCTATCAATTTCTTTCGAGCTCACCCAATAACGCGGATCAACTTGCTGATTGATATAAGACTCTTCAAGAAGTTCGCCAGCAATTTGTTTAATAATCGGATGCTGAACTATTTTCTTCTCATTATCTTCGATATCTTTATATAGTGATAACTTGGCAAATGAAAACAAGCTCAAACAAGAACTATCAAGCAGCTCCCAATTTTTATGATCTTTAGTAACAAGTCCACGCAACTCATCAATAAGCTTGATCAATTCTTCTTCATCTTCAATCTCCGCAAGCCTCGATTCTATATAACCTAACTTAATTCCATAATCCCGCTCAAGCTTATAAGCCAGTGTTGGATTGATTCTCAACTCATCATCAATCAATGAAAGCTTAAAAGCTCCACTTAACCCCTTACGATTCAGGGTAACGGGTATCAAGATCAGTGGTGATTTAGCAATCTCATTATTAGTATCTTGCCAATTCAAAAAATACAAAGCCAAATAAAGAATATTGACTCCCTGCTCATGCAAACTCGCCTGAGAGCGGATTTTGAGCTTAGCAAGAACCTGTTCTAATGAACGCGCATCTTTATCAGCGAGTAAAGTATTACTGAGATCTATATCTTCAGCAAGCTCTGGAGTTAAAACCGGTTCAGATTCAAAATCTTCAAACTCCACTTCCATACCATCCTCAGTAATTGCATCAAACTCTGTAGTATCAAAACTAGAAACTTGTTCTTTGAATCCCAAAGTTTTTGACTCCAAGACAAGTTTTTTGAAAATCGTAATAGCTTCTTCTTGTAACTCAATAGTCAAAGAAGGTCTTGCCTTAAAGAATAGAAGTTGATTTCTTTTAGAGAAATCTATTAATTGCTTTTTCCAATTATCTAATTGGGAATTGGCTTTGGTTGAATCCTTACTTGTTTGGTCAATATACATATATCGTTAAGAAAGACGTAAATATAATTTGCAAGTTCCATCTATGAAAAAATTCTTATTCAAGATGCACCTCGAACAAAAAGAACAATAGACTTCTTCTGAAACCCAAATCTTCTAGTGGGGCAACACGCGCATACCGCGCGGTTGCTATTTTTGTTAGGCGACATCTACATCGAAACTTGCAGTTTCGAAAGATGTCTAATCTTATAAAAGATTAAAAAAATATTATCAAATTATTAAGGAATCATATTGTATTTTCCCTAACTAGATGTTAATATCTAGGAAGCTTAAGAAAGCCTTAAGCGCGCCTTTGCTTGGAGTCAGATAATAATGCTCAGAAATATGATAGCAAGCTTCTTTGGAATACTCGCACTACCAGCGAGAGTCGCCTTTGGTAAAACAGATGTTGGCTCAGAGGCTGCTATTAATACTGTCTACTTGAGAGATTCTAGTTCAGCAGAACGCAGAAGTGAAAGCTCTGGTAAGCATAGTGCTCTATTGAATCTAATGCGCCCAACAGGACCAAGATTAATAGCAAACTTTAGCTAATTGAAATTTTATCTATAAGAACTAAGCAGATGCTTCTGTCGCTTGACTAGCCGCAGCCTCTGCTGCTGTAGCAGCTTCTTTGTGCTTTTTCTTAGCTTTAGTATTTTTCTTACTATTAGCAACAACATCTAAACGACGTTGCTCTTTGTCCTTACGGTTCATAGCCTTCGCTTGGTAAGTACCTTTGGTTAAATCGTGTGTTGGCTCTTTGGTCAACAAGAAAGTAACAGTTTCACTAGCTTGTGCACCTTGAGACTGCCAGTATTTAGCTCTTTCGGTGTTAAGAACAAGCTCTTTGGTTTTTGGATTATATGACCCCAAAACCTCAACAGGAATACCGTCGCGCTTGCTCGATTTCTCGATAACAACCAACCTGTAAGCCGGGCTTTTCTTTTTTCCAAATCTTTGTAATCTAATTCTTAACATAGTGCGGGTGAAGGACAATTCTAGCTTACCCTTGAGCTTAAATACAAGGGCAACTGTGAATAATAAAATTTTGTTTTAATTATTGACTAAAACCGTTAGCTTTTTAGCTTCTAAAACTGGGTCTGAGATAAGAGTCCAAGCTGCCCCAGAGAAATGTATAGCAACTTCACGCTCGGCTGAACCCGGCTCAGTATCACTGCCATGGATTATATTGTCATTAATACTAGTGCCAAACTTATTACGAATAGTGCCTTCAGTAGCCTTACTTGGATCAGTAGCCCCCATCGCCTCACGAGCACGAGCGACAATATTCTCACCTTCCCAAACCATACCCAAAATTGGACCCGCGGTAAATGATTCAATAAGCTCAGGGAAGAAAGGTTTATCGCTAAGAGCAGCATAGTGTTCACGTGCCAAAGCATCAGTTGGAATATAGCTCTTCATTGCGATACAACGACAATCTGGAAGTAGCTTTGAAAGCATCTCAATTACAGCTACTGATTGACCGCGCTTATAAGCATTGGGTTTGATCGCTAGAAAAGTTTTTTGAATAGTCATAATTTTGATTATAGCAGAACTAGCTCAATAGATATCCTACAACATATAGGCTGTCTATTAAAAAAATGTGTGACCGGACGATACACGCGTGTTGCCGACTGGATAATATCAACTTTTGCAAGAAGTCTAATGTATAATTATATTAATGACTTTGGTAGAAAGTAAACACAAAAGCTCTAAGCTACTGCCTTTGGAGTGGGATCCTAAAGAAAAACTAGTAAGAGTAATAGATCAGCGAGAGCTGCCATATAAACTTAGCTACCAAGAAATCCGCAATACTGCTGACATGGCAAAAGCAATCAAAGACATGGTTGTACGCGGAGCACCATTGATTGGCATCTCAGCCGCCTTCGGGATAGTGCTTGCAGCACAAAATGGCGAAGATTTAATTCAAGCAGATAAGCTTCTGCGCTCAACCAGACCAACAGCTGTCAATCTCATGTGGGCTCTTGATCAAATGCAAAACTTAGAGACTAATGACTATAATCAATTATTAGCCAAAGCTCTATGGATACAAGAAGATGACATCAATCGCTGCAAAGCAATTGGCAAAAATGGCGCGGAACTTTTGGCTAGCGGTACAAAAAAACTCAGAATTATGACTCACTGCAACGCTGGCGCACTAGCAACTGGTGGTTATGGCACGGCATTAGGAGTAGTTAGATCTTTATTTGAAAAAGATCTTATTGAAAGAGTCTACGCGAACGAAACTCGCCCGCGCCAACAAGGAGCCAGATTGACCGTATGGGAGCTAGATTACGACGGCATTCCAGTCACTCTCAACACCGATAACATGGCTGGGTACTTAATGCAACAAGGCTTAATTGATGCTGTTATCGTAGGTGCTGACAGAATCACAGCTAATGGTGATGTCGCCAACAAGATAGGAACTTATTCATTAGCAGTGCTTGCTAAATATCACAATATTCCTTTCTATGTAGCAGCACCACATAGTACCTTTGATCTTGGTATTCAATC
>CAZKFA010000006.1:16061-25558 GCA_964551925.1 uncultured Gammaproteobacteria bacterium | reverse complement strand
ATATTCCTTTCTATGTAGCAGCACCACATAGTACCTTTGATCTTGGTATTCAATCCGGCTCAGAGATAGTAATTGAAGAAAGAGACTTTAGTGAAGTTACTCATATTAATTCTCAAATTTGCACCGTAGAGAATATTTCTTGTGTTAACCCAGCCTTTGATACTAGCCCTAGAGATTTGATCACAGCTATAATTACCGAGAATGGAATATTATGACCCCAGCAGAACACAATCCTTGGTCTAATCGTGTAAAAAACTATTTTAATAATATGACAGCTCCGCGTGCTGCTAAGGGAGCTCCTTTGTTTACCGCGCAAATGAGACTTGAAGTTTTAAGAGCTTTAAATCAGCGAGATTTGCCACAAATCAATAAAACAGTTCTAAATACCATTGATGAAGCTTTTGCAGATAAACTTGATAATGAAAACATTAGTTCATCTGTGCAAACATATCATGATCGTTGTGAGCAGTATCGTTATGGCTGTACCGTAGAAGCCGCTGTGACTAACACCCCTCTTGGTCACATATCTAAAGAATTATTTGCAGATCCACTGTATCTTGATAATCAAACTTGTTTTACTGGTATTGGTAGTAAAAATCATAAGGATATGACTTTGAGAGATTTTATAAACACTGTTGATTTAATTTATAAAAGATTTTTGAAATTAAATAATTAAACTTTTTGCCGTCATCTCTATTGGCTGTTTTATTTCTAAATATTCTACTATTGTTGCTGCAATATTGGCTAAACCTAGACTATTAGTAAGATCAGTAGGATCTGATTGAGGCGAGCGCAATTTTATTTCTTCAGCAGAGTTAATAATTATAAATGGTACTCTATTGCAACTGTGCGCGGTTCGCACAGAGCCATCAGCCTCGGACATCTGATCAGCATTGCCATGATCGGCAGTTAACATCACAACATAACCAGTTTCTTTAGCTTTAGCAAGGATCTTCTCCAAAGACTTATCAACAGCCTCTATTGCTTTAGTTACTGCTTGCCAGCTACCAGTATGACCAACCATATCAGGATTAGCAAAATTACAAACTATTAATTTGTAATCTTTATCCTTATTAGCCATAGCCGCCAACAAACCGTCTGTAACACAGCCCAAGCTCATCTCTGGCTGCAAATCATAAGTCGCTACCTTCGGGCTTGGAATCAATAATCTATCTTCATTCATGAATGGTTCTTTGCGTCCTGAATTAAAAAACATTGTTACGTGATTAAACTTCTCTGTCTCAGCAATACGGAATTGATTATAACCAGCATTTGAAACCAACTCACCAAGAGTATTGTGATAATTTTGTTTTGGCAAACTACTACTGCTAAAAGCTACTGGTAATTTGATATCACTACTATAATCAGTGAAGCAAGTATAGTGAAGATTCTGCAAATTACTGTCCATGCCTAGACGCTTAGAAATCTCACGTGCTCTGTCTGGTCTAAAGTTGAAAAAAATCACAGCATCATTGTCACTAATTAAACCAGCCGTATTCACTACAGTCGGTAAAATAAACTCATCAGAATCACCCGTAGGATTAAGACCCGATTTAGCCAAGGCATAGCCGTCAGTGATTGCCTTTGAGCCTGTACTAGATTTATTACCAAGACCCTGAGTAACACATTGATAATACTTCTCAATTCGATCCCAGTTATTATCCCGGTCCATAGCCCAATACCTACCAGAAACTGTAGCAATATTAATCTTAGGTTCATAGCGCTTCATCAAATGCTCCGCGACATAAGGCGGGTCATCTCTACCATCACTAATTGCATGCAAAAATACTTTTTCTTTAGCAAGTTTCTTACGAGATGCAAACTCTATCAAGCCATCTAGATGCCCCAAATGCGCATGGACATCACCTTCTGAGATCAAGCCCATAAAATGCACTTTAGAATTATATTTAAGAGCGTGATCAAAGGCATCAGTTAAAACTTGATTTTGGAAAAATTCTCCTGACTTAACTAAATCAGAGATCATAGTGAGTTTTTGCTTATTAATTCTACCTGCGCCAATATTCTCATGACCAACCTCTGAATTACCCATAATACCTTCTGGTAATCCAACATAGACCCCGCTAGCTTCTAATAAAGTATTAGGATAAGTCGCCAGCAAATGATCATAACAAGGAGTGTTAGCCGCCTCAATAGCATTAGCTTTGGAACCTGGATTATAACCCCAGCCGTCAAGAATTAATAGTAGAACCTTTTGCATCTACTTTATTATAGCTTTTTTAATGGCACTATAAAATCTAGTACTAGCAATATCTGCCTTAAATTTCTGTCCACGCATATTGACATAGACTTCTGTGGCTTCGCTATTGAGATAACCGATCGCAATTGCTCGATTCAATATTGGCGAGAAATTACCACTGCTAATAACACCAACTGTATCACCAAGATTATCAAGAAGTATTGTGCCGTGTCTTGGCAAAATTTTATCTCCTTCAGTAAAACTTAATCCGATTATTTTTTTATCTTTGCGCATGCAATGATCCTTACCAATAAAATCCTTATCCATTTTTACAACCCAATCCAGCCCTGCTTCATAAGGAGTAGTCTCTTGGTCAATGTCATTACCATGCAATGGATAGCCCGCTTCTAATCTTAATAGATCCCTAGAACCCAAGCCACAAGGCACCGCTTGGTAATCATCAATAAGATCATTCCAAATTCTCATCAAAATTACCGATGGAGCATAAAGTTCATAGCCGTCTTCGCCAGTATAACCAGTCGCTGCGATAACAAGCTCACCAAGTTCTACAAAATCAAAATATTTTAAAGATTTATCTAAACCCAAAAGCTTCTCAACAGCAGCTTTTGCGCTAGGTCCTTGGATTGCAATTTGTCCCCAACTCTTAGTTATATCAACTAACTCTACAGCGAAGCCTTTTGCTTGTGCATGCAGCCAATCACTATCCACCTGATGATTACCAGCATTATTCACTAAAAGGAATTTAGCGTCATCAATCTTATAAACAATCAGGTCGTCAATAATACCACCACTCTCATTTAACATCAGTGTATATAAACCTCTACCTGATTGCAATCTAGCAACTGAGTTTGTTGTAATATAATCCAAGAAACGACTAGCTTCCTTACCAATAATCCACCAACGCCCCATATGAGATACGTCAAATAATCCGATATGAGTTCTTGTTGCTTTATGCTCCTCAATAATACCAGTGTAAAAAGTCGGCATCTGCCAACCGTTAAAATTAGCGAACCTCGCGCCATGTTCTAGATTGAAGCTATGACTAATAGGGATTTGCATAATAGGTCTAAGATAATTATACAATTATATCAAAAAGCAAACAACTCTCCCAAAGTAGGATGTGGGAATACCATCTGCTCAATATCCTTTATAGTGAGATTTTGATTAATCATCGGCACTGCGATAGAGATCAGATCAGTAGCGCCCTCACCAAACAAATGACAACCAAGAATACAAGAAGTCTCTTTTAATATTACCCACTTCGTCAAACCACGTTCAGCACCAACGATACGAGCCTTGGCATTACTTGCCCAATTAATAACTATTGTTTCAATATTATCCTTACCATATTGTTGTTCTGCTTGAGTGCTATTAAGCCCAATGCCAGCGAGTTCAGGATTGGTAAAAATCACATAAGGTATATGCTTGATCTCAAAACTCTTAGCAGCTAACTTATAAGCAAGAGCTCTGGCTTGTGCATAAGCATAATGCGCCAAAGCTGCTCCTTGACTAGCATCTCCAATGATATGAATATTTTCTGCTATTGGTAGATTTGTAATATTTTTTTCTCTGCCAATTGAGACTACTACTGTTTCATCAGAATGAGTCTTAATCTCTCTGACTGAAGTTTCGATTCGTACACCTTCTTTTTTTAGCTCTTGAATAATTTTTTCTTGCAGCAAAGGATCCAAAAAACCCATAATCTCTGATTGTGCTTCTAATATTCTCACTTGTTTACCATGCTTAGCAAGCATTGAAGCCAACTCTACACCAATATAGCCACCACCAATAAAACAATATTTATCAGCGAAGCCTTTAGCAAGGTTGCTTTCAGCAAAAAAACTATCACTATTCAAAGCCCCCTCAAAACCAATCAGAGACTTAGGTTTAGAGCCTATTGCAATCACCAAATGAGAATACTCTAATTCTATTCCATTGCAACTCACAGATCCATCTTCACGAATCACAGCCTCGGCGAAAACAACTTCTATCTCGGCTTGCTTTAATTCACTAGCGATGGCTTTTTCTAATATCAACAAATTTTTTTTAAGGACTCGTGGATAATCATTAAGATCAGAAATAGAAGCTAATTGCTTACTAGGAATACAACCGGCGTGCAGACATGTTCCACCAAGTTTGTTTTTTTCTATAAGAATAATTTTTTGTGCTGAAAATTGTTTCCTTAATTCCAAAGCTACTTTATAACCAGCCGGTCCAGCACCAATAATAATAATGGGGTCATTGGATAATATATTATTCACTCTTATATTTTACAAGACTTATTAGACCTATTATGCCGCCATCGGAGCAAGTGCCGGCTTAGATTTCATCTTAGTAATCTCACCATGATTATGCGCCATACGCAGAAGATATCTACCAACCCCATCTATTGCAAGACTCAGAGGTACAAGTGATTTTTTATAAGCTGGCAACATCTTTGCCATAAAATCAGAAATAGTACCACCAATCAAACCCCAACCCGAAGCAAAATAGAAATTACGCCCTTCTTTAAGATGTCCAAAATGAGCTTGCTCCAAATCAACCAAAAAGCCACCAAAATCTCTTACAATAGTTGCTAATTTCTCCTGCCCAGTGAAGTGCCAAATAAAAGCTCCAACATTACACAAGACTCCAGATATTGATCCAAACATACCTTTATTCACATCTTTAAAATTAGCAAAGAAATTTCTACTGAAAATATTATTAAAGCTTTTTTTCAAACCACTAGACAAATGCTGCAGGTGATCTTGCAGTGAATCAAACTTATCTCTACCATTAATAATATTGAGCGTATTAGCGTAAGTGTAAGTGCCGACTGGGTTTCCACGATCTAAGTACACATGATCATGCGGAGCAAAAGAACCAACAAAAACATCTAAAGAGTGACCAATGGCTCCCAAATAATTTTTCTTCTGAAAGTATTCTAGTGCGTTAATTGCTCCATTCAATATCAAAAAAATCTTAGTGCCAAGATACCCAAAGGTATCAGCAAATTTTTTGGTGCTTTTACTGAAATCAAAAATATTTGCAATAGCAGCAACACCATTACCAATAATCGAAAGAAAATGCGAAGCTTCAGGAATAAAAGTTTTGATCATGAAATGATTAGTGAAATTATCTAAGTCATTCGTTCTACTCTCAGCTTTATTGAAGCTAGAAGACTTGAGATCAGATACTAAGGGTTGTTGTCCACGAACTCGCGTTCTTGTAGCAAGATCTTTGGCCATAGTTAAAACAACTGGATCCATCAAGCAAGTCCCCCCTGATTAGATAATAACACTCTCGTAAAGACACAAGTCGAATCTTAATTATTGGGAAAGAGCATATCATGTTAATATTTTTTTTATATTCAACCAATCGAGGGTGATTGTTTTTTGACTTTTACAGCAAGACCATTATTTGATAATTTATTTGGGTTATTTCGCTCTACCCCAAGAACTTTATCTGACATTACTGATGATGAACTTTTGCAGCATAAAGAACTTGCTTGTTTTGCTAGTTCTTTAGATAAGGTATTTAGACTTAAACATGCTAAATCGCCAGATGAACGGGCTTTAAGTGATTTAGCTCGAAATTATTTACAAGCAAGAATGGCTATTGATCTGGATCCTAAGGCTGATCCACTCAGAACTAAACTTGTTACTTACGAAAAAATAGTCTCTGGTCTTTGCCCGCATCATGCACAACTGAATTTGTATAAGGCTGCTAGAAATACTTTTGGATTAAGGAGTACAGTAGCGGCAATGCAAAAACTATCTATTTTTAATTCAATGCATGATGAAGAATTATTTAATTTATTTACAAAATTGATTAAAACTTTACCGAAAGAAGAGGCTCGTAGCGCTCTTAATATGCTGGTTGCAATGCGCAGAAATCATCCTCAGAATTTGGCAGATTTATCACAAGCAAATATTATCACTCAATTAATTTCTGGAGATAGCAATCCTCAGGATATTATTGCTGCTTTAAAAATATTGAAGCGAATTGTACAAGCTGGTCCAATAGACCCTAAGGTAGTATCTGCGATACACAAAGTTCTGGCGCATTATTTCCCAGACCAAGTATTGAAAAGTTTGCGCTTAATAGCCAATAATCTTGAAGAAATCAGCTTGGGAACTAGCATTGATGCCTTAGCTGTTTTTGGTAGATTAGCTACTGATGAACAATTGCGCCATGACTATCAGAGTTTAAATGAAACACAACAATTGATTTTTGGAGCAATGATAAAGGATGATTTTAGTCTTGAAGAAAAAATAGCAACAGTCAGAAAGGTTTCTATGTTGCACTCTTGCTCCCTTATGTTGAATACGGCAATTGCTCAATCTTTGTTAGCCAATGTTATGCCCCATTCTGCAGATCATATAGAAGCAGCTGAGTATGAAATTCTAGATGTGCTGAATGGTAATGATACTGCTAATCCAGTTGATTTAAAAGCTGATGATGTAAGAGAAAAGTACAATCAATATATCGAAATTATTATGGCTGCCTTCAAACATTTAGAGGGAGTAGAATTAAAAAAAGTTTTGTCTTTTGTTGATAAGCTAGAACGAGGAAATTTACATGGTACTTTGGTCAGCAAAATCAAAAATGATTTACTGTCTGCTTTGCCTGAATCACTGTCTAAGATTGGCTCTGACCAGTCTATTACGACCACAGTCCCAGATGATGAATTGAAGCTTTGTTACTTATTAATTAATCGATTAAATCAAGCTGGTAGTTTAAGAGCAAGAGAGATATTTGGATTTGTGATGAAGACTCCAGAACATAGAAATCAATATATTGATTATTTACTCAACCCTACAGATCAGAAACTAATTGATGATTTAATTTCTGGTAATGGGCATGTGACATCGCTAGCATCATTTTTGCATGATAAAATTACCGGCTTAAATCTAAATTTAGTTAGGCAGCAGATTCGTACTCTACGTGGCATGGGGCATCCAAATACTACTATACTTTCTTTTATTCGAGCAGAATTGGCTGGTAATTTACAGCCAGAACATTATCGTAGGCTTCTGGGTAGAGCAGCTGTATTTAATCTAAGTAAAAATCAGCATGTTAATGATTCTAATGCCGTTCTCAATCATGACTATGTTGTCGATTCACCACCATATTCTTTGCATCACGAACAGGATAATGTGGAACGTGTTCACCGAGAGGCTTTGGAACACTTTGATAGAGTATTTGATATTCATTATGGTTTTAGTCCAGTGATGTTTGAAGCTCGGCGTAAACCTGATAAGGGACCATCATCTTTAGAAAGGTTTGCTAGAGATAGTGCTAAAAAATATTACTATGCCAACTCTTCTTCTGGTGAAGAGTTCCCAGGTAAGGGGCTTTGTGTTGATGGCTTAGATATACCATCAATAGTGGGTTTTAGTAAACGTATAGATAGGCAATTATACGCTGATCAAATCAGAGAACAAGTTAATGTCTACAAACAAAATATACCTTGGTTAGCTACCGCTATTGATGACGCTGCTTATACTAGTTATATTTTTCTAAGAGGCATGATGGTTATCACTCCACCAATGGTTAGTAGCTATGAGCTTACTGGTAGGCAAGGTGATAGGGTGCATTATAGTATGGTGGTTTACAATGATCACTTCCACAATGATGGTCTGCGAGCGGCTTATATGGTGCCAACAGAAGTTGTTAATGATATGATTGGACCTTCACTGATCCCAGAATTAGAGTTTAGAGGATTCACCAAGCAAAAAATAGATTTAACTAAAGTTGATTTGAGTCCAAAGGATTTTGTGGCTGAAGCTAATCGTCGTAATATGAATGTCTTAGATATCGGTGCCGCTTCTAATCTTGCTGGGCTCTGTAACGCTTATCCTCCAAAGAGTAAGCCTTATCATAATTGGGAAGTTGATATAGGACATAGTCATTATACAGATGGACATGGACATCGTCACAAAGATTTATATTTTCGTCGATCTGGTTATGGAGAAATTAATGGAGCTGAATTGAAACTCTTACAGAAAGCGCATACTGATCTAGTTAAGTTATCCAAAAAACATTATGATCTGCTTAATGTCTTCAGATTGGGTCTAGCAAACAGACACAAGGGTATCAGTTATATTTCAGATCGTTCAGAATTTCAGCTTGAAGATGATATTATTCCTGAAGATTTAGAGCAAGAGACTGCTTTTCTTGACTCGGAGGAGTTCTCAGAAGATGACATTGGTGATGCTAGCAAACTTTCTCTCTATGAAGCTTATCGCTGGCATAGAGAATTACAAGAAGATGATTTGTTTCAAGGTACTGTGACTAAGCCTGATAAATTTCCAGTTCTTGCTGTTAGTGATACTTTTAATTGGGGCGGACAAGTAAGTAAACCAAGTTTTATGCTTGATACTTATGATATGAAATTTTATTCGCGCAAACCTGGTGGTGATTATTCAGTAAAAGAATTTGATACTACTAAGCCTGGAGAGATGGAAGAGTTCTTTTGGAATCAAAAGATATTGCCTATTTTAACCAATCCAGGACTGGATTTGAGATTTTATCATAGAGATGATTTAAAAGGAGTGTTACCAACATGATAATTAATGCAGCACCAGCAGTTGAACCTGCTACCAAGCCAACAACTAAACCTACGACACCAGCAGAACCCGCAAGGAAACCTGCTTTCAAGCCACAACCCTGTCCTTTCCACGAACCTAAACCTGGACAGAAACCTCATGTTACTCCAGGACCTTGTCCTATAGGGCGTTTGCTTGCAAATTAAGACTATTTGACACTTCATTCAAATCTAATTCTCGACCAAGAAATTTACTAATTGAGTATGTGTCTTTGAAATAAGATAAAGTAGAATTGTTAGAATTGACTTGTAATGAGCCTTGTTGAATAAAACAACGCCGGCCCATGGCTTGCGCCGCACCCATCACCTTATAAGATCCAGTCTCTACCTGGATTAGAGCTTCGTTGCCGACTGTTGTGGCAAAACAATTAAAATTATTGGATTTCATTTTAGTCATTTGAGCACTGTAAATATCAAGCCCTAAAGTTTGATTAAATAACCCAATCATATAAAGATTTACTTTTTTGAATGACTCAGCAAGAGTGCCACCAAATTCTGGATGATTAGTACTTGCAATAAAGGTATAACAAATATCAGCTCCATGCAAAACAGCTCTACCACCAGTTGGACGTAGATAACATGGGATACCAATGTCAGTTGCTTCTTGAATTAATTTATCTCTTTGACTTTGGATACGCCCTATTGTAATAGCCACATGATCCCAAGTATAAAAAAAACAAATTGGCTGAG
>CAZKFA010000006.1:7001-15961 GCA_964551925.1 uncultured Gammaproteobacteria bacterium | reverse complement strand
CGCCCTATTGTAATAGCCACATGATCCCAAGTATAAAAAAAACAAATTGGCTGAGTTGCATTGCCTGCATCATAATCAGCGAATAACTGAGCATCACGCTGCATTAAATTCAATGTTTTAGTTTGCATTATGCTCTAACACACCATCCGCCATATAACTACTTCTAACCAAAGGTCCAGCTTGAATCCATAAACCAATCTTACTAGCTTCTTCTTTATAACACTCATAATAACTGGGTTCTATATATTCGATCACTGGCAGTGGTTGTCCTGGTGCTTGCAAATATTGCCCCACTGTGACGTAACGCACACCACTTTCATATAGATCTTTGAATAGGGCAATCATCTCATCAAGTGTCTCACCAATGCCAACCATAATACCGCTCTTAAGTTTAAGATTACTGTTATTATTAAAGTAACGAAATAAATCCAATCCTTTCTGATAGCTAAAACCTGGTCTAACAAAGGGATAGCGAGATGGCACTGTTTGTATGTCAAAGCACAACATATCTGGATTAGCCGCAATAATTTCATCAAAGGCGAATTCTTGATTAGCAAAATCAGGAATTAATAATTCTAATTTAACATCGGGTCTATGAATACGTAGGTGTTCAACTACTTGCCTAAAATGTGCCGCACCACCATCAAATAAATCATCTCGAGTAGGAGCAGTGATAACGACATATTTAGCATCCATGTAATTAACCATATCAAGCATCTTACGCGGCTCATCAATATCAACAACACTAGGCTTCTCTCTACCAACAGCGCAGAAGGTACAAGCTCTAGTACATTGCGAACCCAAAATCATCACTGTCACGATACCGCGAGAAATACATTCACCTCGATTGGGACATTTAGCTTCATGACAAACCGTTGTCATACCATCAAGCGGCATATCGCGGATCAACTTATCATAATAATATTTTGGCTTAACATTTCTTAGCCATTTTGGTAGTTTAGGGAGAGTCTCTCTATCTAATAAAAACGGATTAGAGCGATTGGACATATGTTTAATTATAACGTAACGTAACTATGAGTGATTTCGTGACAAGACTTATGGGTATATTAAACTATAGTGAAAAGCTACTTACTGCTAAATACTAATGAATCAGCAGAGATCGCAAATAAAGTGCGTTCACTTCAAGAACATTGGGTCAATAGAGGTGGATATTTTGCCTACCCATTTTTCTCCTTGGGGGCCGCAAGTTATATGGATGCTTACGAGGATCCTGAGCGCTATTACAAATGGGCAGAAAAATTTAATCCAATTTTAGAAGAGAACTTTGCTCCGCTATATCTCAAAGTCCAAAACTTTTTTGAAGAATATCTAAAACATAAATGTTCATATAAAAAAGATTTTGCAATACCTGGATTTCATATTTTTGCAGGTGACGAAATTTTTGAAATCACCGTTGCCAGCCGGCATTGTGACTTACAGTATGAGCTACTCAACTGGAAAGAAATGAGGTTTGATCCTAAAGATGCTTTAAGCTTCACTCTTTATATTCAATTACCAAAGAATGGTGGTGGTATGTATGTTTGGGATTATAGTTACGACGATCTCAAAGATTTAAGCACGGAAGATCGCAAAAACAAACTTGATGATTCTAAACCACACTATGCAAAATTCAATACTGGGGAAATAGTAATTCATTCAGGACTTAAATACCATCAAATCGCAGCAATGACTGAACCAGACGAAAGCGATATGAGAATTAGCTTACAGGGGCATATGATTAAATCAAATGATACATACTATATGTACTGGTAACCCTATAGTACTACTATAAGGTCGAGTTAGTTGCAAAGAAAATAATTATCGCCACTAACTGCAACCCTGCTAGCAAAAAGAAAATTTGCAATTCTTTTAATCCAGAAAGTTCAAGATGATGGTGCAATGGAGCCATCTTAAAAATTCTCCAATCCTTACCAAAGAATCTCCTTGAAATTTGTGAACTCGCGACTTGCAAGATTACAGACACTGATTCAAGAACTGGCACAAGAGCAAATATCAAAAGATACCACTCTATATTTTCCACATACGCTATAGTCCCCAAAGCCATACCCAGAGCCAAACTACCAGTATCCCCCATAAAAATTTTGGCGGGATGATAATTAAAAATCAAGAATCCAATTAAGGCAGTAATAACAATCAAACAAAAAATCAACATGCTGAAATTAACTTGTGAATAAAAATACCAGGCACAAGCCCCAAAAGCCAGCACACTAAGTATAGTTGCAAGTCCATCTAAACCATCTGATAAATTAATAGCATTTGAAGTACCAGCAATAACCAAAAAAGCCCACAAGACTTCAATTGCAAAAATCATCCAAGCTGGGATATTATTGTCGTAAGTATCCCAAGGTGAGAACATGTATCTGCCTGACATATGAGCAATCGCAACACTCACTATAAATTGCAGCAATAATTTTAACTTTGAATCCAAGCCTTTATAATTTTTCTTGAGTAGCTTCAAGCCATCATCCCAAGCACCGAGGACCGTTCCAGCAATGAGCCCTATCATCACCAATAATAACTCTTGATTTAAATTTTTTAAGAATAAATATCCATTCAAAAGCAAAATAGGCACAAGAAAAATCCAAGCTCCCATCGTTGGGGTTCCAGCTTTAGTCTCTATATGTGATTGAGGACCAAGTGCTCTAAATTGTTGTTGGGATTTAAGCCTTCGTAATAGCTGAATCAAAGGTTGCGCAATTAATAATGCGATTAAAAAACTGGTGACAGAATAATATAATATGATCATTTAAAATACTAATGACAATAAAATCGACTTAACAAAATATAAAACAAAAAAAGCCAACATCACAGACAAATCAAAACCACCAATTGGTGGAATCACTCCTCTAAAAATCCGGATATATGGAGTCACTATAGAATCCAAGTAAGCATAAGCTTTAGTGCCATGGAAACGGGGAAACCAAGAAGCCAGAGCCCAAGCAAAAAGTAGAAAACCATAAATATCTACAGCTTGCCCGAGAAGTAATATTAGTTTTGCTGGCATATGCTTATTAATATACCACTGATTAACGCCCAAGTCACTTGCATTATCTTAACTAGATAGTTTCTTGAATGGCTCTGGGTATAGAATTATAGGAGACCTTGATAAAGAGACTGTTTAAAACTTAATGCTTGACGAACAACTTAAACAGGAATTAGCAGATCAATTAACTGCTAGCCTAAAATCACAACACCGAGCTGCCGCTGATATAGAAAAAGTACAGCAGGCTTTTGAATTTGCTTATCTCAAACATATTAAACAAAGACGACGTAGTGGTGAATTGTATATAGTTCATCCAGTTGCTGTCGCAATTACTCTGATTAATCTCAATGCCGATGTCTCTACTATTTGTGCGGGTCTCTTGCACGACGTACTAGAAGATACCGATGCGACAGATGAGGATCTAAAAAATATTTTTGGCAATACAATACATCAACTCGTAGATGGTGTAACTAAATTAGGGAAGCTCAATTTCAAATCCACCAAAGAAGAGCAGGCTAATAATTTTCGCAAAATGTTATTAGCAATTGCTAAAGATATGCGAGTGGTTCTCGTCAAGCTAGCCGATCGTTTGAATAATATGCAGACTCTAGAACATCTCAATGAAGACAGGCGTAAAGCCGTTGCTCAAGAGACTTTGGACATATTTGCTCCACTGGCTAATAGAGTTGGTTTGCATTCGGTAAAAATCGAACTAGAGGACTTAGCCTTTAAATTTCTCTGCCCTCAGGACTATGAACAAATAAAAAGCTTAGTAAATAGCAAAAAAGCAGAACGTGAGTCACAGATCCAATCCGTCCAAGAAAAAATAAAAGAAGTTTTACGTAGCAATGACATCAAAGCTGAAATCTATGGACGAGCAAAACATTTCTATAGTATTTTCAAAAAACTTAAAGAGTCCTATGGCAGTGATTATGCCGAAAATGGCGATCTGCAAATTTATGATCTCCTTGGAGTTCGTGTCATTGTCAATGACGTCAAAGACTGTTACGCGTCTTTAGGTATCATACACGAAACTTTCCGTCCAATTCCAACTCGCTTCAAAGATTATATAGCAGTCCCCAAGAGCAATCTCTATCAATCTTTGCACACAACAGTAATAACTCCATTTGGTAGCGCACTAGAAGTACAAATACGAACTCAAGCCATGCATGACATCGCAGAGAATGGTATAGCCGCGCACTGGCACTACAAAGAATCAGGAGGCTCTAATCAAGCTGCTCCTAAAGAGTTAGAAGAATTAACCTGGATCAGACAATTACTTTCTTGGCAAAGTGATGTTAATGATGCTCAAGAGTATGTAGAAACCGTTAAGAGAGACCTTTTGAGTCAAGAAGTTTATATACTCACTCCCAAAGGAGACGTATTCACTCTACCAGTAGATTCGACACCAATTGATTTCGCGTACAAAGTCCACACCAAAATTGGTGACACCTGCATTGGTGCTAAGGTCAATGACAAAATCGTACCGATAAACTACAAAATGCAGAATGGTGATGTTGTTGAAATCCTCTCTAGTAAGAATGCTCACCCCAACCTCACTTGGTTAAACTTCGTGAAAACCCATCAGGCAAAGCATAAGATCAAATCCTGGTACAAAAAACAAAACAAAGACCGCCATCTACAAATAGGGCGTGAAATGCTAGAAACAGAGTTCGGTAAAGAAGGCTTCGAACAATTCTTTAACTCTCAAGAACTGCAAGAAGTTGCAGTCAAGCTTAACTACAAAACCACTGAAGATTTGGTTGCAAGCATAGGTTCCGGCGATACTTCAAGTGCTCAAATAATGGGCAAACTACAAAACACCAAATACGGCAAACAAGAAGATCTTAGCTTAGAAGCTGTTACTAAAATAACTAGCCGCAAAGCACCAACCAGAGGTGAGGATGCTGATATTCCAGAACTTGATGGGCTGCTATATAACATTGCAAAATGCTGCATGCCAATTCCTGGAGAACCTGTATTTGGCGTGGTTTCCAAGGGCAAGGGCATAACAGTACATCGTACAGACTGTCAAAACCTCAAACAAATTGAAGCTGAAAGATTAATGCGCTTAGTTTGGGGCAAGCGGAGTAATAAAACTTACCCAGCTACTATCAATCTAGTGCTAGTAGATAGAGTGGGAGTGGTCAAAGACGTACTCACACTGGTTGCTGATGCCGGTATTAGTATTGGTGACTTCAAAGTCAAAGAAAGGCAAGCAGAAAATATCGCACTACTCAGATTAGTACTTAATGTCAGAGATCTAGATGAATTGAACAAGATCATGGTCTCAATCAAGAATATGAGCGATGTACTGTCTTCAGACCGTAGTTAATACTGCTAAACTATTAGATTATGACGACAACACAATATCAGCGCAAAGATTCTCGCCAAGCTAATCAGTTACGTAATTATAAATTTACTCGCAACTATCTCAAAACAGCCGAAGGTGCCGTCCTAGTCGAATGTGGCGACACCAAAGTTATAGTCACAGCCAAAATTGATCCAAGCTTACCTCCCTTTCTCAAAGATGCTAAAGAACCTCAAGGTTGGATTACGGCTGAATACGCTATGCTACCGGGTTCTAGTCAAGAGCGTATCAAACGCGAACGCAACAAGGCTTCTAGCCGCTCCCTTGAGATCCAAAGGCTGATAGGAAGATCAATTCGCGCCATGGTAGATCTCAAAAAACTACCGCCCGTAAGTATCAATATTGATGCTGATGTTATCCAAGCTGACGGTGGCACACGCACTGCAAGTATTAGTGCTGCTTATGTGGCTGTCTATGATTGCTTAAGACACATGCAAGAACATGGTGTAACTATCAAAGGTGAACATCATAAAGTCTTCACCGATGGCTTACCAATCATCAATCAAATAGCAGCTATCTCCGTGGGACTCAAACAGGGAGAGGCTTTACTGGACCTGAATTACGAAGAAGATAGCAGCGCTGATGCTGATGGCAATTTTATTCTTACTGCAAATGGAGATATCATTGAAGTACAGACTACGGCTGAAGCCAATGTCATTAGCTATAAACAATTTGAACAAATGTATCAACTCGCTAAAGAAGGCGTTGCGACTCTCTGTCAATTACAAAACGAAGCGCTTAGATCATAGCGTCGAAGCTAAACTGCTTCTTATCATCTTTGCCATAGATTACATCTAGCACTTGATTGCGATAATGATTCAATTCATTAAGGTCTCTTGGACGTGGGATATTAATCTTAATATCAGCTTTAATTTCACCCTTAGATTCTTTAGCTCCAGCAATAACAATAATCCTATCAGCAAGCTTCAAAGCCTCATCAACACTATGAGTCACAAAAATAACAGTTGGTCTTAATTCTTGACAAATATTGATTAATTGATTTTGCATGTCTGATCTGGTCTTATCATCTAATGCTCCAAAAGGCTCATCCATCAGCAATAAATCTGGCTGCGGAGCTAACGCTCTAGCTAATGCGACTCTTTGTTTCATACCACCCGATAATTGAAAGATATTGTCTTTAGCATGATCAAGCAATCCAACCATCTTGAGATATCTTGCTGCAACTTTAAATCTTTCTTGTTTATCTCTAATAATAAACTTCAAACCAAAAGCGACATTCTCTATAACCGTCAACCACGGAAACAAAGCATATTCTTGGAAGACCAGCGTTCGCGTCAATGATGGACGCTTGACAATCTCATCATTATGATAAACCTTACCCTGATTGGGTTGTACGAAGCCTGCTATCATACCAAGCAAGGAGCTCTTACCACAACCAGAGGGACCTAATAAGCAAACAAATTCATTAGGTTGAATTGTCAAACTAAGATTCTTTAAAATATAATCCTTACTATTAGGATACTTGAGAGCAACTTTATCTACAAATACTGCCATTATCTCTGCAGCCCCCAAAGTTTATTTGTTTGCTTCTCGATAGCCCTAAAGAAAACATTATCAGTAAAATATCCAAGTACAGCTATGATAAGTATCATGGCGATTACTTGCGACATATCAGCAAGACTACGACCAACCTCTAAAGTTTGTCCAATACCATGTCCGGAAACAAATAACTCACCAGCGATCAAGGCTCGCCAAGCAAAAGCCCAGCTCAAACGTAAGCTGCTCACCAATTGCGGTACAATAGCTGGGATAATCACACGCAAGTACAAATCAAAAGAACGTGCTCCCAAGGTTAGTCCAGCACGAATTAACTCTTGAGGAATAGTCTGTACACCAGTCTTCACACCAAGAGCACATGGTATAAAAGCCTCTAATACTACGATAAACAAGACCGCGGATTCTGAGATCCCAAACCACAATAAAGCAAGTGGTACCCAAGCCACACTAGGAATAGATTGTAGGCTTGTCAAAGACGCCCCTATAGAGTTATCAATATATTTATAACGAGCAATAGCAAGCCCCGCAATGAAACCACAAATTACCGCTAGCATATAACCAAGGGAAACTCGCTTTAAAGATGCTGCAACTGCTAATAAATAATTTTGCTTTGCAAAGCCCCAAAACAAAGTGTCAAAAACTTCAATTGGTGATGGCAATAAGTAAGCAGGATACAACTTAAGCTGAACAATAAATTGCCAAATTAATAAGATTGCCAAAATAAAAAAAGCTCGTTGTATATAACGATGTTGAATAAAATTGTTAGTATCACCAACTTTGGCTGCTGTGATTCTGTTTTGTAATTCCGGTAACACCTTGCGCTATTTTAGCAAGAATGTAAGAACAAACCCATTAGCTTCCACAATTTAAAAAAGTTATTCTGCCATGTACTAAAACAGATTTAATTTCATGATCAACAAAATCGCGTAATACCGCCTTGAAGCCGTTCTCCAAGTTAGCAGAGTTCTTGCGAACCTGCTCTGGCATGGTGCGAAAATAGTGAATGCGCTTTTTCATTTTCGCCTTCTCAATATCGCTTAAGATGTATGGTTGTGCTGCCATATATGCCTATACAAGTGTTTTGAGTTAAGATTTTTGATAAGAATTGACAAATCTATAGGTATTATCCCCTATTTTATAAGTGGGCGAGACCGAATTATTGAGACTAGTTCTCAATAAGAATATACTAGGATAAAATTTTCAATTTCATCAGAACTCATGGTATATAAAGATTGAGCAAGAAGCTATGAAACAGTATTTAAAAACACATGAATGGATAGAGTATATGGGCGATGGCCGATATCGTATGGGCATCAGTCAATATGCTTGTGACCAACTTGGGGATATTGTTTTTGTTGAAGAACAAAAAGCCTCTAAACATGAATTCAAAACTGGCAAATCTTTAGCGATCCTTGAGTCCGTCAAAGCCGTTGGTGATATTTATGCACCCTGCGATGTCAAATTATTACAGACCAATCCTGATGCGATCTCCACGCCAGAAGAAATTAACGCTGATACTTGGATTGTAGAAATCTCTCCAGTGAAAAAAACCGATATTGACGATGTCGAGACCATGGAAGAAGATGAGTATTTAGAATACATCGAAACCATTTAACAGCAACCAGCTTCCATTCTAGAACTTAGTATAGGATCTTTAACTGCACGCACCTCATCAAAGCGAGAGAACTTCGTCGTCAGTGGCGCTTGTTTGAGAAGCTCTCTAGTAGAAGGTTCTATTGCCTCTAAGACTATCTCCTCAAGAGCTTGTATTAAAGAATCAAGTGCCGCCAAAGGTTCAGTCTCTGTTGGCTCGATCATAATGATTTCAGGAATAGTAATAGGGAAATAAATCGTCGGTGCGTGTATCCCTTTATCAAGCAGGCGCTTAGCTACATCTAAAGCAGTAATGCCGTACAGTTCCTTCAGCCGAGAAGCAGTGATAATAAATTCATGTTTGCAGAGACGATTAAATTTTGGTTGCAAGATCTCATTCTCTGAAAGAATCGCACTTTGACGAATACGCGCTTGTAAATAATTAGCACTCAGAGTTGCAGTCTGGCCAATACG
>CAZKFA010000006.1:0-6901 GCA_964551925.1 uncultured Gammaproteobacteria bacterium | reverse complement strand
GTCTTATGCAAATTCAAATGCAGTAAATCAAAACCCATATCACCAGGTCTAGAGATACCAGCAATAGCATTTAGATTGGCGCCATCATAATACATCAGACCACCATCATCATGAATAATCTTCACTGCTTCTAGAATATTCTGATTAAACAACCCAAAAGTATTCGGGTTAGTGAGCATAAACACCGCCACTTGCCCTTGATGCTCAGCTAAGACATGCTTCAAATCAGCAAGATCAACATTACCGTCTTTGGTTGATTGTACAGAGATAGTCGTGAAGCCAGCCATAGAGGCTGAAGCTGGATTAGTACCATGCGCTGAATCTGGCACTAGTACAATGTTACGTGCCTCTCCCTTATCAGCAAAAAATTGCTTAGCCATCAACAACGCCGTATATTCACCATGAGCACCAGCAGCACTCTGTAGTGTGAATTTATGGAAACCAGTTATCTCACAAAGAGCCTTGTTCAACTCAACATAGACTTCAAGTGCGCCTTGAGCTTGGCTGTCTAGCGCGTAAGGGTGCAAGCTAGTCCAGGACTGGTTCATAGCAACCTGATCGTTAATCTTAGGATTATATTTCATAGTACAAGAACCTAATGGATAGAAGTTAGTATCAATAGAAAAATTCTGCTGAGAAAGATTAGTAAAATATCGACAAACTTCTAGTTCTCCGCGATCAGGAATTGATAACTTTGGTTTCTGCAATTCTGCGAAACCTTTTTCTAAGCTCACTAAAGTCTGCTGGGTGATTCTTGGCAAAGGCAGCTCTGTACCTTGCTTTGAGAGCAATTGAGAAACCTTCTCAAGTAAAGCATTAAGATCTTCAAGCGCATGTACTTCTGAGACAGCAAACAAATAAAGCTCTTTACTAAAATCAAGCGAAAATAAATTAGAACTCTGACGTAATAAAGTAGAAACTCTAACTGCGACTGAATCAAACAACTCAGTCAGAGGTGAATGAGGATCTATTGCCACACAGAATTCATTAAAACTATTTTCGGTTTTGATTTCAATCCCAGGAAATACTGCTAAAGATTTACTAAGAGCTTCTGTCTTAGTCCAAATATCTTTTGCAATATCAGTCAAGCCTTTACTGCCCATCTGCGTCAAGTAAACTGCCGTACACAGCGCATGCAGAGATTGATTAGTACAAATATTAGAACTCGCTCTCTCACGTTTAATATGCTGTTCTCTAGTTTGAAAAGTTAGAACATAACCTGTTTGTCCTTTGCGATCTTGAGTCTTACCAACTATACGCCCCGGCATCTGCCTGACATAGTCTTGCTTACAAGCGATGAAACCAACCTGCGCACCACCATAGTGCATTGGGTTGCCAAAGGATTGCGCCGAACCACAAACAATCTGTGCTCCTATCTCATCAGGTCTATGACCAACTACTAAAGCATAAGCTTCGGGCACCGCCACAATAAGGAATAAATTCTGGTCAGCGACTGTTCTTTGCATAATGCAAGCCGCCTCGTTACTAACAAGCTCTCCATAGAAATTTGGATTCTGCACTACAACAGTAGAACCTGCTGGGATATCACAAATAGCTTCGTAGAAACTATATTCAATAGCAAGCGGATCTAAGTAACTACGCACAACACTGAGATACTCAGGATGAATATATTTAGAAAGAAAAATTTTACGCTGCTTATTCAATCGCCAAGACATTGTAATCGCCTCAGCAAGCGCAGTTGCGCCATCATACATAGAAGCATTCGCGATATCCATACCCGTAAGCTCTGCCATATAAGACTGGAAGCGATAAATTGCTTCAAGCGTTCCTTGAGAAACTTCCGGTTGATAAGGAGTATAGGAAGTTAAGAACTCTGCTCGCGATGATATAGTGGAGACGAGAGCTGGCACATGATGTAAATAACAGCCTGCGCCTTTGAAACTAGTAGAGTAGCTATTCTTCTGAGCAAGTTCCTGAAAGTATCTCAGCAACTGCCATTCACTATAGCCCTCTTCAAGATTCAAATCACGCTTCAGTAATAAATTCTCGGGTATATCAATAAATAAATCATCAATAGTAGTAACTCCGATCTTCTCAAGCATTAGCTCGCGTTCTTGATCGTTAATTCCCAAATAAGGCATCGTGATTCAATTATAGCAAGTGAAAAGTCGTATTTTAAGAAATTTTGTCAAATAATATCCTAACTCTGACTTATATCAGACATGGGAATCAAGGCATGGGAGCCTTGAAATAAATAGGAGAGAGAAAATGTCAAATACAGAAGGACCTGGAATAAGGCCGTCAGGAACAACACAAGCACGCAAAGCCGTGATCAGTAAAATATCAATAGCTAGTGTTCGTTACCACGAAACTGAGGCAATCAAAAAACGCAGAGCTGCTGCCGAAAGTTCTGGATGCCAATCCACAACTGAAGTTGAAAACAAGGGGCGGACTCTTGCAACCATTGCCAACGAAGCTATTCGTAGAGAGAACTTACTACGCACAGAACTCAAGGAATTCAATCCTAGTGAGGTTACGAAATATGGCAGCGCTATGCATAGATTTAATTTATTACAGTCGACAAGTGGAGTGATGAATCTCTGTTTACTGAGAGCAAATAGTGCTCTACCAAACAAGGAGGTTGTCTCTTGTAACCCTTATGGTAAGCTGTCTACAAATAGCAGTGAGCGTCAGATTATCGATAAGCATCGCACTGAACTGCAACGTGCTGTGATAACAGGACAAGCAAACAGTCCTAACAAAGATGCGTTCAAACAATTAGAGCTTAACTTAGAAGCTCTAGGGCAGCAACCAATTAATCCACAAGCACAAGCACAGATCAAAGCCCTTTGTGATGGCATAGATAAACTAAGGACTGAGTTCCTCTCAGAGAGCACGATTAAAGAGCTCAGCTATGTTGAAGTTTTTGATCGTGGTCAAGCTCCTACTGGAGAGATTAGCACTGAGTTCAATGGACTACCAAGGAATTCCGGCACGCGAAATCACCTAGTAGTAGTTGCTAATCCTTATACTTGCTCTGCGTTAGATCAAGCAAAACAAGATTCGCTCAAGACCCAAGTCAACACCATCCTCAAAAGCACTTGGACTCTGGCTCATAGCATTCAAGCGAGCAATCGTGGTGCTGAGTCAGTCACTGCGGTACCCGCTGCCATAAATAAGGTCAAAGATTCTGTGATATCGATACTCAAAGCTTCAGATGATTTACTTTTTGCAGAACTAGCGGAGAAGACTGGGTAAACTAAAGGCTTATTATTGCAAGGCGAAGCCCCAAGGTAAGGGTTAGCCCTTGCAGTAATCATAATGTTTACAAATAACGCTTGACCTCATGCTATAATGTGCACTAAGGTTTCTTGAAAGTCTGAGTTTAATTGTTTATCCTCGTTTCACAGTTACTAATAATGAAATGGAGGAAATTTCAATGAACAAAAAATTGTACGTAGGTAATTTAGCATATTCAGTCTCTAGCAGAGAGTTGAATGAGTTTTTGAGCGCGAAATGGGAGATTGCGGATTGTAAAGTAATCGAAGGCAAAGGCTTTGGCTTTGTGACTTTCGCTGACTCTGAATCAGCAAATGCTGCTAAAGAAGAGCTTAATGGCACTGAATACCAAGGACGTAAATTGCAGATCGACAACGCTAGAGAAAATACTGAAAGAAGTAGTAGCGGTGGCCGTGGTGGCTACGGTGGCGGCGGCGGTGGCGGAGGCTACGGCGGCGGTCAAAAAAGAAGATACTAAAAACAAATCTTTCTTACCAAAAAACACCTCATGCTTAATCGCGTGGGGTGTTTTTGTTTTGGGGAATCTGCCAGTTGCCTCAGGTAAACAGTCCGTGCTATTATCTAAAGCATGTCAGATATTACCTTTAATTTAGCGCGTGGACTCAGCGGAGCTAGCAGTATAGTTGCTGGAGCGACATTTTTATCACAAACACCAGACCCAACAAGCCCAGACGCCGTCAAAATAGATTATATCCGTCAGAATCTTAGTCACTTGTCTAACCCTTTTGGTCAGAATTCGACTGAAGCAGAAACTGTAGCTTGTCTCAAATGGTTAACAGCGTTATTAGAAAAGCCTACCGCAAGCAAAACCGCAAGCACCACAAAAGTTCATCCAAAAGAAACTGCTCTGCTAGAAAGATTCACAGCAAATCTGAAAACTAAACTTATAGAATTTAATATATCTGAAGAACGCGGAAGAAAACTGTACGCACACAATTACGCCAGAAGATTTGAAGCTCACTACCTAACAGCGTTACACAATGCCTTGGAAGAAAAACAAATAAGGTCAGTAGAAGAATTAAGAACTTATCTAAGAGAGCAACTTGATGCCAAGGCCATTCAGTCAATAATTGACTCAACTCCAAACAGCTCTGACCATGAGATGTGTTATTCGCCAACGCTAATAGAACTACCTAACACTTGCAAAAGTGTTCTGAGCAGGATCAACAGCATGTTCAACAAAAGGCATTTTGGTGAAGAAGCTGCTGAGCTAACTAAGATTGTTCGTGATGAGATGAAGTCCTTCATTGAAGAAAAAGTGAAGAAGGATTCTAGGTATAAACAGTATTTTGAATAAATGTTACAAACCCAAAAAATTGGGTATATAGTCCTTATAGACTAATTCATTCGATGGAGATTCAACAATATAGTCTTGAGTCTCCTCTTTATATACTGTTGTTGTCAATGACGGCAACATAGATGAATTTGCTTAGGGGGAAATAAATGCAAACAACAACAGGGGAGACCATTGTCGTGGACAATGGCTTAAAATTAGCTATTCAGCGCTTAAAGGACAAATACAATGCTGAGGATCACGAGACTGTAACCCAAGATACTTTTAGCTCAGCTAGAAGAATTGGTAAGAAGCCGGAATTGACCATGCGCCATCACGAAGATCTAATTTGGCTTGTTTGGAAAGATTTATTTATCAAGGCAAAGCAGGAATTGCTTACTGACCGGATTGTGTAATAAAAAACTTTGATCGGTATTCAATTAACAAACTCCACATTGTCAAACAAAGATCGACTTGGCTTGCTAGGCTCATCATTATACAAAAACATTTTTTCCATATAGTCAGGTAGTTTGGTAATAGGATCAAAACTATGCTGATGCAAATAAGGTACTGTGTCTTTCATAGAATGAGCTGTCATTTTAATGAGATCAACAAACTCTTTATCTTCTATATGTGCAAGGCTATCAAAATCTAATTTAGCATCGGCAATCTCATAACCCTCTCTACGAGCATTCTGTGTGAACGCTCGACTAAATTCTTCTCCAAACTTTGGATGTTCAACAAGAGTTTCAAAATTACTTTTGAGCCGCGATCTGTCGGTGCCATCCACAGGAGCCTCACTTACGGTTTGTGGAGTTGAAATTAAATCATCAGTAGTGATTGGTTTAGTATTAACTTCTGGAATAGATTTATTAGGATCTGCTTGAGGAATGCTCGTGCTTTGAGATGGCGGCATAGCTTGCGCCGAATTATTGCTAAACAAAAGCTGCGCCATCAATGGAAGCAAGGCTAACATTGCAGCACTAGAAACATTATTGTTCTTGTTTAAAACCGCATCGTAATTTACCGGTGAAGTAATACTTTCTTTTTGAGGAGTTGGCTGAGTTACAACCGGACTAGATTCAGGATTCTCTTCGGGTTTAGCAGAAGGATTATTCTCGGTAGAATTAGTTTCAGTTTTTGGCGTGCCAGCACTAGGACTAATCTCCGTAATCGCTTTTCTCGCCCCAGTCCTTGCCGTAGGCGGTCTTGTGTTGTTGATATTAATGGACAATATTAATATCCCCAGTTATAGGATTACATATTTAGGTTAAAATCTAGTTAAGATAAGCTCCTGGGTGTGTTAAAATTAAAGAATTATGGTAGAAGTCAACCCTAGTAGAAGAGCATTTATGGGGGCTGTATTAGCCGGGGCCATGGCTCCAGCTGTAGCTCTCCAAGCACAAGAGAAGCCTAAAGATTTCCAGCCTGCTAAGCGCCAACCTATTTTTGACTATGATGCTCTTTTTAAAGAACAAAATGATCCAGAAAAATTCAGAGCTAAGATCAAAGCGGATCCTAAATTTGATCCGCTTGCTGGAGATGTTGAATATTGGAATACGTTTAATGATGTTAGTAAAACAAAAGATGTGGATGCCCTTGCCAGTCTTAAGTTCATACGCATACTAAAGGAAGCAAAACAAGCTGCCGAAGAAGAGCGTGCAAAATTAACGAAATTGGCACGTTCACTATATACTGATACTGCTACCACTCTTAGAGAAATCAATGATAAACAACCAAAGGAATTACAATATCCAGATAGTCCAGATGGAGTCATTGGTGCCCGCAGAGGCTTAGGCTTGAGTGCGGCTAAAAATATCAGGTTAGTGAAGTTTATTGATCCTATAATTAAATCGAAGCAAGCATTTCTTGATGCTTTGAATGCTTAACCAAAGCTTAATCTTAATTTGTTATCAATATAATTATGGATCCTATTGGTTTTAATCCTTATCAATCTGGTGCCTCCTCACCAAATCGCGATGTACGCGATGTTAGAGCCCTATCAAATTTCAAAAGAGATTCGATTAAGGGGCAATTTATGCTAGATCGCGCGGCAGTTGCCTTCGAGGCGTACATCAATATTAAAGATGGTGTAGCTAAAGGACGTATACCGACTGACATCTATAACAATAAAGAATTAGGGTTTATTAAAGATGATTTTATTAATCCTCTATATCAGCATGCTATTACGCACTTAAAGAGAGAAGGGTTTAAACAACTAGAGAAAGACCTCACCCTAGAAGCTCAATTAGCAGCTCCAGGAGGAGATAAGCAATATGCTGAGTTTAGACTAGCCAATTTACAAAAAGCCAAAACTCAAATTTATGCTCTACGAGATATTGAAGAATTAGCTAAGCCAGAATTCCG
>CAZKFA010000005.1:35110-59383 GCA_964551925.1 uncultured Gammaproteobacteria bacterium | reverse complement strand
AAACCACAATCCCAGATAGCTCAGTGCTGGGAACGGTTGTTAAGACTGAGCCTGGTCGCACGCTAGCCTGGTAGTGACCAAGGTAACAAAAGTCAATCGGCTTAGGCCGATTGCGAAAGAGGCAAAAACCACAATCCCAGATAGCTCAGTGGTAGAGCAATCGGCTGTTAACCGATCGGTCGCTGGTTCGAGCCCAGCTCTGGGAGCCATTAAAAAAAACAAGAGAACCCACAAAATGTGGGTTCTCTTGTTTTTAGTACTCAGGATAGGTTTAGAACCAGGCGACCGGCATCGGTTAACACAATAAAAAAGATGCGACGGTCGCTGGTTCGTCAGCTATAACTAGGGCAGCCCGATTAATCACTGAGGTTGTTCAGAGCCAATGACTGATTAAGTCCCACAAAAAGTAACGTAATCTGGATTTGAGGACTCTGGCGGAAGCAAAAAGTCCGAATCGCTATCAGCAAAAGGATTATATAAAGATTCCATTATTGTATTCATATCAGAAAAATCTTGATTTTGACTAGCAGACTGAATTGCCTGTTCAATCCTATGATTACGAGGGATAAACAAAGGATTATTGCTCTTAATTCTTTCTATGATGATTTCCAGCGATACCTCTTCTTGAGCAAGCCTTGAACGCCACTTCTTCAACCATTGATTCAAGCTTTCTTTTGCGTCAGAATCAAAAAGTCCAAAGAATTTTTCTTGATCATGCTCCTCAAGCAAGTTAGCCAGGAACCTAAACGACAAAGTAAAATCTGCCCCATAAGACTGCATGAGTAGTAATAGTTCATGCAATAAAGCAAGATCACTCTCTGATTGCTTTTCAAGACCAAGTTTAGCTCCAAAAATCTCAGTATATTTTTGTTCGAATTTAATTTTAAAAGAATCTAAAATTTCTTGAATTCTCTCTGGTGAATTAATCAAAGGAGTAAGGACTCCAGCTAAACAAGATAAATTCCAAAGGGCAATATTAGGCTGTTTGTCATAAGCATAACGACCATGATGATCAATAGAGCTAAAAACTGCATGCGGATCATAAGTATCAATAAAAGCACAGGGACCATAATCAATAGTTTCCCCAGAAATACTCGTATTGTCTGTGTTCATCACTCCATGAACAAAGCCAAAACTCATCCATTTAACAATCAGCTCAATTTGTTTCTCTAAAACAGAACCTAGGAAAGCAGCATAGGGATTGGTGTCTATAAGAATTTCTGGATAATGTCTGAGTATTGCATAATCTGCCAAGATCTTTAAAGATTTCAAATCATCATAAAAGAATTCAAAAGTACCAATCCTAATATGACTTGATGCAATCCTTGTTAGAATCGCTCCCGGCAATTCTTTTTCTCTATAAATTGTTTCTCCAGTTGTAACGATAGCCAAAGCTCTGCTTGTAGGAACTTGAAGTGCATGCATCGCTTCACTAACAATATATTCTCTAATCACAGGACCCAACCAAGCTCTACCATCTCCAGATCTTGAGTAGGCTGTTCTACCACTACCTTTCAATTGCAAATCTTTTCTTTTGCCTTGCTTATCAATTAACTCCCCAAGTAATATCGCGCGACCATCACCTAATTGAGGTACAAAATGTCCAAACTGATGACCGGCATAAGCTTGGGCAAGCGGTTCAGCCCCTTCTAAAATCTGATTACCAGAGAAAATTTGAGCAAGAAGATTTTGATCCTGAAGTTCTATACCCAGCTCTTCTGCAAGAGCATAATTAAATCTTACAAGCTTAGGCTGAAGAACCTTTGTGGGATTAATTCTTTGGTAAAAATTACCTGGAAGTTTTATGTAACTGTTATCGAACTTCATCTGCAAAGACTAAGTATAGTTCTTCTGAGCCATCTTTACCTAAATTTTCACTCAAAATCACTGCTGAGAAGACTTGGGTTTCAGAAGAAGTCTATTGTAATTATTATAACGAATAACCCCCATTATCCTTGAACGCCTCTAGATTGGCAATGCTAGTTTTGCCATCCATGGTGATAGCGATATCTGGTACTTGATTATCGCTCTTGAATTGCACTTCTAGTTTGATTTGTGGTCTAGTACTAGCAGAGTCGAAATGAATTGATTCTGGTAAACCTGTCAGAAGTTCATTGAGAGCAGTTTCTAGGGCTTGTATCTTTCTTGTGAAGATTGAATTGACTTCGGGTCTCCAGGATTCATTATCAGGAGTTTTTTCCTTACCGGTGTAGCGTTGAATAAAGTATAAAGAGTTGTTGAGGATTTTAATTGAGGCAAATTCTAGTTCTTGTCTTAATCTTTCCGTATTCACTAGGCTTGGTTCTGAGTGATCGATTGGGGTCAAGCCAAAGCCTGCTTTCTTGGCGTTATGTGAGTGAGAGTCGAACTGTTGAATGATAGGCAGATTGGCATCAACAGTCCTGATTATAGAGCCACCATCACAGGTAACTTTGTCGGTCTCTGTTCTATCAGTAAAAATCCCTTTAGCAACTCCATCAGATTTACTTGTTACACCAAACGCTTTGGCTGTCTGGCTTATAATTACATGTGAAGATTCCACGTCCTCATGTACGGCGTAAGGTTTGATGCCATTGAATAGCGTAAATAACATCATTGAATACATACCATTGCCACCCATGACACCATAATTAGTAATAGGATCTTCAATGTCTTTGGCAATGCCAGCTTCAGCGACATCTGCCTTCACTAAGCCGGATTGGAAGATTAATTCTTCAAGACGATTTAATATCAAATAGTTTACATTTGCTGCAAGTAACATCTCGCTACTATTTGTGAATCTTCCAGTATAAATTGCTTTACCCTCGTTGATTAAGCTAGAACGCTCTTGTAGAGAGTGGTTGTTGGCAAGTTTGATCACATCTGAATCAAAGAGTATAATAGGGATATCAGCATCATTAATCGCAAAATTACCATTAATGAGTTGTGTTATTATACCAACGTTGAGTGGAATTGATTTAAGCCCCATGCCCCATTGACTTGGTTCTGCGACTATGACATTGATATCTAAGCCACTATTGTCATTTGCTTTGAAGCTATCAATATCACTGAGTATTTGTGCAATTTTATCAGGGTCGTTACCATTAACAAAAAGAAAAATTGGACAACGACTTAGCTCTATATCTTGGTGACTCAGAGCTGGTAATAAATGACTTGCAATATAATCTTCACTATGATGAGCAGCTATTGGTAGTAACATTAATGGCTTAGAACCCTTATAGCTAGACTGTTTTGCGATAGAGCTTCCAAGTTGCAGTGCTAGATTGTAAGCCTCTGGTTCAAAATTTTTCATTAAGGCTAGATGAATAATCGTAGCAGCCATTAAGCCCTGATCTCTACTGGTTAGAACTCCAGCTTCGTCAATTGGGAATGACGAACGCACTAGTCGTGGCATATTATCCTTGAATAGAGATTGTCTTTTACTTTCGGATTCAACGAGCTTGTCTTTTTTACTTAAGCCATGACTAATACCAAAGAGATCTTCTGATTGGTGAAATATTTGGCTAGTATCCAATCGTCCAGAGACGCGAGCTAAGGGGTAACTAACTGGCTTGCCATAATTTGTAGAATCAATTACTAATTCTTGAACCTGCTGACTGACTGTGTTCTGTGGTAACGCGTAATAGGTCTCTAGTCGTCTTGCTAGTGCTAGCTTACGTAAGTAGCAAGTAAATTTTTCGAGTTGAGGACTGCAGCCAGTGAGATCTTGGTTGAGTGCTAATTCCTCACTAGGATCTTTGAAGTTTGCACTAAAAGTTGTTTCTAGCTTTTTTAATTCACTTTCGGCTTTTTGTAGCTCTAGTGGTTGTGCTCTTTGTACTAATGTTTTGAGTTCGGTGAAAAAGTCTTTGCCCACGCTTCCTTCTAAATCATAAGCAAGCTGATCGATAGTTGCTAAAGCGCTGTGAATTACTTTACTATCTATACCACGCTGAGCCTCTTGTACCTGAGCAACAGTAGCCTTATCATAAGTTACTAATCCCTTCGTGCTCTGAGGTCCTTTGGCCACCAATGGTCCAGTTTGTATTGCTTGAGTAGCTCTCAGTTCTGATCCTGCTGGGATTGGTCGAATCGACATGCTTAAGATAAAAAGACTAGTTCTTGTGGTTTTTGACTTAATTTAACGTTGTCAAATTATTTTTAGTGATAATATTGCACTGATGCGCCTTTAGTTCAGTTGGTAGAACGTTGGTCTCCAACACCAAATGTCGTGGGTTCAAGTCCTACAGGGCGCGCCATTAATCTAAAGCTAAGACTTGCTGCAGATAAACGCAGCCAGAAAAAGACCTTAAACTGTACAACCTGCATCCGAAATCTGTTTACGTAAATATTCTAATCTAGTTGTTGATAGTGGGTGAGTACTAAAATATTCACTTAGTTTGCTTTCTTTTTGCTTAGTGACATTATTTTCGAAGAACTCTAATTTACCTGGTGTTTCACAATATAAACTATTCATTAGCTTCGCTGCAAATAAATCAGCTTCCTGTTCTGCTCCCCGACTGTAATGTAACTCACCCATATAAGCGACCCCATCATAAACACGGCTGGTTTTGAAAAATAAATTTTTGAGTAATGACAAGAAACCCGTTCTCACAACGCCATTGATGACATGTCGTTCTTCTATATGCCCGAGTTCATGAGCGAGTACGAAGGCTAATGCTGATTCATTTTTGAGACTGTCAATTAAAGCGGTGTACACTACTATCTTACGCCCTGCGCTCGCATAGGCGTTGATGACTTCTGATTGTTCAACTATAAGTGTGTATTGAGCAGGATCTTTACTAATTTTTGTGATAAAGCTATTTAGTATTTTTTGTAATCTAATTTGTTCAGTGATGAGTTTACTATCTTCGGCATTAGAATTCAGGTTACTGATTAAACAAAGTACTAGAATAAAATATCTCATTCTAGAATAATAACATTAGACTTGTTACGAAATCGCCCATAGCTGTGGAGCTGCGAAATTTGCATCGCAAATTTCTTGCTGCTTCAGGGGCAATAGGTTCTTTCATGAAGGATTTGAGCTTCGTTTCCCTTCGTGCTCGTCCTCAGAACCATCATTGACGGCAAGTCAACTCAGCTTCTTCGTCCTCGCAAGCCTTACGAGGGGATCGTTAGCCATAATCTCGGCTAAAAATGGAAGCCCCCGGAGCATCAAGAATAATTGTAAAGCAATTATTCGCAGATAGAACGATTTCGTAACAAGTCTACTAGCTTCCTAACAAACACATAGTTTGAAATATGACTAATCCAGTGATTGCAACTAAACTAGCTGCTACGACCCCAGTGCCAATTAATATATTTCTACCCAAATGAGATTCTTCTTTGGCTACTACTGCTCCTTGCACAGGAGCGGGATTGTAGTGAGATGTTTGTACGGAAGGCTGTTGAATGACAACAGCGTCTTTAGATGCCTTGTGTTTTGCTAGGGCCGTATTTGGCATTAGTGAGATTATTAGCGATAGGATTATTAGTACTTGTTTCATATTTAACTCCTTTTCTATACACTGTATAGTAGTTATTATACACTGTATAGTAAAGCTTTGATTGAAATTGACATTAAATATTATCAATAAATTGGTATTACAGAAAGAATCCTTGATTTATCTATATAATTGACTAATGTGAGTACTTAAGTTTTTTGCGGTAATTTACTATACACTGTATAATAAAACTACTAGATAGCCTTATTACTTAGCTCATTTTTGACAAATTTGACAGAAATAACTACTTCTACCGTTTTGCTTTATTTGTTGTATTGCTTGCTGGCATTGCTTGCAAGGCTGATCTTTGCGGTCATAGACAAGAAAGCTGTGCTGGAAATATCCAGAAGAACCATCAGTATGCTGGAAGTCACTAATAGAGCTGCCTCCAGCTTTAATCGCACGCTGCAAAGTACTAACAATGGACTCATAAAGTTTAGTAGTTTCTTTTTTACTGATACGTTTTGCTGACCGATTGGGTTTGATACCAGCTAGAAACAAAGACTCAGAAGCATAAATATTACCAATGCCAACTATTAAGCTAGCATCCATGATCACCGACTTGATTGCTTTAGTTCGGCTATGGATTATTGAGTAAAGAGTACTAGCCGTGAAGTCTTTACTTAAAGGCTCTATCCCAAGACGTTTGAGGAAGCTGAAATTATTTAACTCATGGCTCGCTAACGCTGTCACCAAGCCAAATCGACGTGGATCATTGTAAATCAAAGTCGTTCCATTACTTAGTTGAATAACTACGTGATCATGTTTTTGTGCTTGGTAGTTATTGCTAACGCGCAATGTACCGCTCATACCAAGATGAATAATTAACACGAAGTTATTGTTTAGAGTGATAAGAATATATTTGGCACGACGTTTGACATTGAGAATCTGAGTCTGTGAAAGAATCTTAGCTAAATTCTTGGGGATCATTATTCTTAGCTTGCGATTAAAGACTTCACAGCCTACAATAACCTGGTTCTCAAGACTGGCTTTGATACTACGGCAAATAATTTCAACTTCTGGCAGTTCAGGCATAGTCTTTAACCGATTCTTAATTTATATCTGATATATTACTTAAGTCTTGAATCAAACACAAAAAATCTTACATAAATTCTTTGCTGAGAATGATTCTAACTCATTAGCTTATAATGATTTGGTCTCTTTGTTTAGCCAAGAGGATGGACGTTATACTGCTAACTTGTCTGAGAATCGAGATGAGCATCAGTGGGAAATGAGAGACAAAGATTTTAAGAAGTTATCACAAGATTTCTTGTTGCAAATAGATGATGATAGTAATAACGCAGAACTTGCACGGTTAGCTACCTTGATTGATAAAAGTCATAATAAAACAAATCACGAAAAGGAAGCCAATCATCGTGATGCTTTGAATGTCTATCGTGAGATCGAAGCTGAAAACGAGCGTATGATTTCTTTCTTTGAAGAAAGAGAAAAGCACAGAGCCGATAGATATAAGAGTAATCGCACTAATACTCTCCAGCATTATTTAGTAAATCTCAAAGGATCTCTTGCCCTTTACCAGAAAGACTCTCCAATTTATCAAGCGACTCTTACACATATTCAATATTATGAAGGTGAGCTATTAAATCTAGAAGCAGCTGAAGAATAGTGCGTCTTATCTGATCCCGTATGCTAAGATAATTATGTGATTACTAGTCAGATTATCAAGGAGATGAAGGAGCGTGGTGCTATCGCCAACGTACCTCTCGAATCTCAGTATCAGATGACTGGTAGGCAATATTACCGTTTGATGAAACGATTAGCCCCTCATCTACCTGAGCCATTGAAGCAAGTGAGGGCTCGGCATCGAGCGTTGCACCGTAACTTACATGCTCAAGAATTAGCAAAAGAGGACATTGCTGTAATTAAAGCTCAAATCAAAAGTCATAGTCCCAAGTTAGGACAATTTAATTATCGACCTAAGAAACAAGCAAGTCGAGAGGCTTTCGGGCCAGAGTACAAAGCTAAGCTTGGTGAAATTTATGCTGCTTGTAGTAAAGCTGGCCTCAACAAATGGTTGGAATGGATCGGTCAGCCTTTAGCTAAGCGTTTACAATTAACTCCTCACCAAGTTAAAAAAGCATCTTCACTCGCTCTGTTCAATACAATCAGAAATTTTGATTGTAACTTTAAAACTAGAGATGGCAAGAGAATTAGTTTTAGATATGTATTAAGAGAGCGTTTTATTAGAGAGTTGATCTGGCAATCCCAGCCAAGAAAAGCTTCGGCGAAACTAAAAACAGATCCTTTGACTTTTCATCCTAATTATAATTTTGCTAGCAATCTAGCAGCACCTGGTTCGGCTGATCTTTGTCATGAGTTAATGCGAGATGAAACTATAACTCAGATTCAAAAGATTATGTCTGAACCTAGTCATAGATCTAAACCTGCTCGTTTGAAGCGTGATCAATGGGCCTTGCTTTTAGGAAGATTTGGCGAGGGTAAAACTCTAGAAGAGTTAGGTGAAGAACGTGGCAGAACTAGAGAAGCTATTAGGCAACGTTTGCTCAAACTCATACCAAAAGCTCAAGTTGCTTTAAGGCATTTAATGACCTCCTAAAAAATGGTGCCGCAGGTCGGAATCGAACCGACACTCTCTTGACGAGAACCAGATTTTGAGTCTGGCGCGTCTACCAATTTCACCACTGCGGCATAGACCTAGTCCAATAAGATTTTTAGAACGGGTCTACTTTTTGTGACGATTAACCACCAATAGCGGCAGCAACTTCATCAGCAAAATTTGTTTCTTTACGTTCAATTCCTTCACCAAGGTTGAAACGTACGAATTCTACAATACTAGTAGATCCAATATAGTCTTTGACTTTTTGGTTTGGATCTTTGACAAAAGCCTGTTCTAATAAGACTCTAGCAGCCAAAAGTTTATCTACTCTACCAGCAACTATCTTCTCAACAATTTCAGCAGGTTTACCTTGCAAATCTTCTTTACCACTTTCGATTTCTTTTTCTTTGGCAAGGACATCAGCAGGGATTTCTTCTTTAACTATATATTCTGGAGCTGGAGCCGCAGCAGCGATATGCATCGCGATGTCATTTGCTTTTTGTGTGTCGATGGTATCACCAAAAGCAATTATAGTGCCAACTTTAGAGCCAACAGGGTGGATGTAGCTTGCTACAGTACCTTTGCTCGTGATTAATTTAACACGACGCACATCAATTTTCTCACCGATCTTAGCGGTTAATTCAACTGCAGCCTCTTTTACTGTGGTTGAACCAAGCTTGCTAGCTAGTAGAGCTTCAATAGTAGCTGTCTTGTTTGTGAGGGCAGTTTGAGCGACGTCTTTAACGAATTGTTTGAAGTCATCATTCTTAGCAACGAAATCCGTTTGTGCATTGACTTCTACTATAGCTGCGCTATGTTTGTCATCAGCAATAGCCGCAGCGAGCAAACCTTCAGCAGCAATGTTGCCAGCTTTTTTTGCAGCGTTTGCGATACCTTTTTGGCGCAAGTAATTAACAGCTTCGTCCATATTACCGTTCGTCTCTTCAAGAGCCTTCTTGCAGTTCATCATGCCCGCACCGGTCATCTCTCTTAATTTAGCGACGTCTTTTGCTGTGAAACTCATAATTTATTTTCCTTTTGTTGATTGATTGTTGTAGCTGATTAAGAATTATCTTCTTTTGTTCGCAGCTTGTCCTGCCAAAATAGCTTCAGTTAAATATTTAATAAGTACTTCAACTGATTTCATTGAATCGTTATTAGCTGGAATTAAATAATCAATGTTTTCTGGGTTGCAGTCAGTATCGGCAAGAGCTACTACTACCAAACCCGCCTTGCGAGCTTCAGTGATAGCAATATCATCTTTGTTTTGATCGAAGACTACAACTACATCTGGTCTGCCTCTCATTTTCTTTAGACCACCAAGTGATCTATTGAGTTTAAGGATTTGACGATTAAGTTTAGCTACTTCTTTTTTACCAAGCTTCTCAAAGCCACCAGTTTCTTTAGCGCTTTCAAGTTCTCTTAGTTTGTTAAGTCTTGCTCTGATAGTATCGAAGTTTGTAATTAAGCCACCAAGCCATCTCTGGTTGATGTAAAAAATTTCTGCTCTTTCTGCTTCGCTTTTTACAATTGTAGAGCATTGTTTAGAGGTACCAACGTACAAAATATTACGTCCAAGTTTTGCTTGTTTTTTTAAGTAGTCTGCAGTGTGCATTAAGTTGTTAACTGTGTGACCAAGATTGATGATGTGTACTCCATCGCGTGATTCATAAATATACTCTGCCATTTTTGGATTCCACTTTTGAGTGGGGTGTCCAAGATGTACTCCGGCTTCTACTAATACTTTCAATAACTTTTTGGCTTCTTCGGCTTTAGCTTTACTCTGCTCATCATTTACTGCTGCTGTTTCTTTTTCTACTACTGTTGACATATCTAAGCATTCTAGCAAGCTAAAAGCATCAAAAAATCTTTTCTTAATATTGTTTTCAGAAGAATGGTAAACAATTAAGCACTGTAAAATTAATTCCTTAACCAAAGCTTAGTGATAAGTTCTTATAATGAGCTTGGAATGGTATTTAAATTCAGACTCGAAAAAGTCTTAGTACTAAGACAAGAAGCTGTTGATCGAGCCCAGAAAGAGCTTATTAAATCACAACTCGCGCTTAAACAAGCTAAAGAAAAAACCAAGGCTCTGATTGAAGATTTACGCCATCGTCATGAGGAATTAATTAAGAATAATTATCAATTAGCACAAGATCATTTACGGGTGATCAAGCACACTAAAACATTATTAGAGAAAGCACAGAAACATCAGGCTGATTGTGAGCAAGCTGTAATACAGGCTCGTAAAGCTTTATTAAATGCACAAAAAGAACTTGAAGCTTTGCAAAAACTCAAGGAGAAGCAAGCTGAAGCCTATCATCTAGAAGCCAATCGTGTAGAGCAAAAAGAGACTGATGAAAAAAATGCTCTTAAATATGCCACCGATAAATTAAAGAAAAATAGCAATCCTTAACTGATCCTTAACTTGTTTTTGATATCTTGGGGGCGTGAATCATAAGATTGAAACAAATTTCAAAAATCATCTTACTGCTGGCATGAATGCTAATAGTCTTATTAGCAATGGCCCAAGCATCAATAACAATAAACTTAGTTTTGCTAATGAATTTGCCAAAATGCGTGAACAAGCGGGTTCTGAAAGATCAGCTCTACCAAAATTAACAGCAGAAGAAATACCTGTTCTAGTCAAAGAGACAAAGACAGAAAAAGTTATTACTACTAATATGAGCGCTAGTTTGGTACAAGAAATTCAAGAGAAAGTTAAAGATATTCGTGATAAAGAACTTGTGAAAGAAAAACAAACAATAGAGAATTTTGAAGAAAGCCAAAAAACTGCTGAAGAAATTGCTAATAAATATAACCATTCAGAAAGCATGAAAGCAGAGGTTAGCCAAAGTAACAGTAAGACTATTACTGAAGCTGTCAAAGAAGGTAACCAAGCGGCTCCTGAGTATCAACAGCACGACGGCAATGATCGTAAAAGACAACTTGCTAAGTGGGAAGATATGGCTCCCAGAATTACCGAAGACCCAACTAATAAAGCTATTAGAATTGATATTCCTGGACTTTATGATATTGAGACTTTGATAGTACGTACCAACAAAGGTGCTGTTACTGTTCAAGCAATCGGTTCTAAAGAAGCGATGACACGTCTGCAAGGTGGTCAAGCAGAGTTAGCTGGTATTTTGCGTAAGCATAATATTAATTTGGCAAGTCTGACTGCTTATGATTCTGATGTGGTGCACTCACATATGGCACGTAACAAAACAAAGCAGGCTGCTTAGGGGAGTAGAGGGATGAACAGAATACAACACTTATCACAAAACGCAACCGCTAACTCAGTAGAGTTGATGGATGTCATCTCGAGTAATATTTATGGTTATTCGATGAATGGACATCGTGCTAAGCGTTATTCGTTTTCTGATTTTATGAATGGTGGAGAAATCCATGATAATGGTTACAGATGGGCTCAGGGAAAGCAAGAGCCGCGAATTGGTGAGTGGACCAAGATGATGCTTCAAGGTAGAGGATTCTTTACTGTCCAAGATCCAAGAACCCAGAAACCTTTGTACACTCGTTTAGGAGATTTTCATTTAGATGGTGAAGGTAATTTGGTTACTATTGAAGGTTTCAAAGTACAAGGTATACCACTAGCTGGTGCACAAACTAGAATATTAGGTCCAATTCCTGGTAATCCAGATTTTGATCAAGTCAATCCAAACTTTGTCGATCCTTTTAATAATCCTTATACCAATAACGCTCAATCATTGAATCCAGCTGGTCCTGCTGTCGCTCCGATTGGTGATATTAATTTATCTCTTGATCCACGTAATGGTCGCTATCTTGGTAATTTTGATGAGATTAGAGTTGGTGAAGATGGTGTGATCTACGGTAGAGATGGTCATAATCTTGTCTCCTTATATAAAGTACATGTTGTGGATTTCAACAATCCTGATGGATTGATAGATGTTAAAGACGGAGTGTATTTTAAGGCTTGTCCTAAAAGTGGTTTGTCAAGCTTCGGCGTCAATGAGACTCTAGTTGTATCTGAGGCACTTGAGAAGAGTAATTCTTGGATAAAAATTGAAGCCCATAACTTAACTGATGCACAAAGATATTTTCAGGCTTCGACCCAAATCCATAAGCTGGCTGATAAAATCAGCGGAACCGCGATTGAAATGATACAATAAGTATCGTGGCAAAAGTTGCATTATCAATACGTCTAAATGAACAAACTCAGATCAAGGATTTACTCTCTGGTGAAGCTGTCGATCTTGAGAGCTTAGCTGCTTGGGATGAGCTTGCTGAGACAGTTTACAACACCACATTTAAACCGTATTTTTCTAATCAAGAAGTGGTACTTAGCTTCTGTGATGCCGAAGAGATGCGACGATTAAATTATATGTACCGTAATATCGATGAAGTGACTGATGTTTTGTCATTCAATGCGATTGGTAATTTGACTTCAGATTTGGGTAAGTTTGATGATTTAACTGGCGGAGCCGATATTGATCCTGATGATGCTTCTCTTGGAGATGTGATTATTTGTTTTGACTATGCTCAGAGACAGGCTCTTGAGCAAGAACGCAGTCTGAAATCAGAACTGTCTCTATTGTTCGTACATGGAGTTCTTCATTTGCTTGGCTATGACCATGAGACTAGAGAAGAAGCTAATGAGATGTTTAAGTTGCAGGATAGAATTCTATCAGCGAAGAGTTCTAAGATGCCATGCTTTAAAGGTTAGTCTTTAATATGAAGCTTTTTAATAATTTAACACGTAAGCTTGAAGAGTTCCAACCTATCAAAGCTAATCAGGTAAATGTTTATAGCTGCGGTCCTACTGTCTATGATCATTCGCATATTGGGCATGCGCGTAGTGGGTTGGTTTGGGATTTGCTTTATCGCTACTTGCGTTACAAAGGTTATCAAGTAAATTGGATTCGCAATATTACCAATGTCGATGACAAGATTGTCAAACGCGCTGCAGAACTGGTTATTAGTCCTGATATGTTATCACGGGCTATGACTTATGAGTTCTGGCAGGATATGGTGGCACTCAATGTTAGCTGGCCTACTTATGAGCCGCGAGCGACTGATTATTTACCGCAGATGTTTAATTTCATTCAGGCTCTTATTGATAAGGATCTTGCTTATGTTGTTGATGGAGATGTTTATTTTAGAGTAGCTAAGCATAAAGCTTATGGGCAGCTCAAAGGACAGTCACTGACAGAGTTACGTGAGGGTCTGGCACGAGTAGAGGGCAACGACAAAAAACAAGATCAGCTTGATTTTGCGTTGTGGAAATCCTTCACAGAGTCTGCGTTTCAATCACCTTGGGGTTTGGGTAGACCAGGCTGGCATCTAGAGTGTAGTACTATGATAGCAGTATTGCTGTCAGAGCTTGGTGCTGGTGATACGCTTGATATTCATGCTGGTGGTGATGATTTGTTGCATCCACATCACGAGAATGAATGTGCTCAATCCGAGTCATTGACTGGTAAGCCCCTTGCTAAGTACTGGCTGCATAATGGTATGGTGATGCTTAATGGTTCTAAGATGTCTAAGTCAGATGGTAATTTTCTTACTATTAAAGAACTATTGCAAACCTACAAGGCTAATACTATTAGATATTTTTGTTTAAGCACTCATTACAAGAAACAACTCAACTTTAGTCATGAAGCCTTAGCTGCTGCTGAAAGTGGCTTGGATAAATTGTTTGCAGTAATTAAGCCAAGGCTCTCAGAGCTTGCTGATGGATTTGATAAGAAAGGCTTAGTTATTAATAATAGCCTATTAGAGCAGTTTACTAGAGTGATGGATGATGATCTGGGTAGTCCTAAAGCTCTGGCTTTGTTGTTTGATAATAAACAAGAAGTGGATACGGTGATTTGTATTCTAGATATTTTGGGTTTTAATTTGTTCGCTGAGCTTGGGTCTAAAGCTAGTAGTGATAAGGTTTTGGCGGCGGCTCTTGATCTGCTGATGGAGATGCGTTATCAAGCACGCTTGAATAAAGATTTTGCGACCAGTGATAAGATTCGAGATCGGTTGATTGCTGCAGGTGTTACGATTAAAGACCATAAAGATAAAGCAAGTGAGTGGGTTCTTGAATAGGCAAATTAATCAGTTTAGAGCAATTATTTCTTTTTTTACATTGTTACCAGTGGCACCAAAAGCTAAGCTAGAAGCTAGTCACTGGGCTGGATCGTTAAAGTATCTTAGTGTAGTTGCTTTGCTTTATGGATTGCTAAATATTATTATATTGTTTTTTATAGGTGAGCAGAGACCTTATCTACTTGCTTTAATCATAGTACTTGCTAATTTGTTTTTGAGTGGTGGCTTACACATGGATGGTTTGATGGATAGTTTTGATGGTATCGCTGCATCTAAGAAAACAAGAGCTGAGACTCTCGGTGTCATGAAAGATAGTCGAGTAGGGGCTTTTGGGGCAATGGCTGGAATGGTTGTGCTGTTGGTTCAAGTGATATCCTTAGCACAGATTGATTATCATAGTAATTTTTATTTAGTCGCCTTGTTGTTGCTGTTACTGCCAATCATGTCTCGCTTTGTATCTCTCTTGGTGATTCATTTTCAAGTCGAAGAACAAACTGGTTCGCTCGCTTTGTTTAAGTCTGTGAATACTAAGCGTAAGATTTTTGTTGATATTCTAGTATCGTTTTTTGTTATGAAAATTACGGCTTTGGTATTTTTATTAAAGTATCCTTTATCGTTTTCTGAATTGATGCTTTGTGATTTTATGATAGTGCCTTGGCTTATAGTGTCATGGTTTATATTTTTGTATCTGCGTCGCAAGCTACAAGGACACAATGGGGATAGTTTGGGCGCTGGTCTTATGCTCAATGAGACGAGTTTTTATTTATTGTTAGCCTTTGTTTGTGGCTAATGCTAAAATATTTTGGTTATGACAGACACACAAACAAAATTTAGAACATCTAAGAAGTTAGAACTTATTCCACCTTATCTTTTTGCACGCATCGACCAGAAAAAAGCCGAAGCTAAAGCTCGTGGTGTGGATGTAATTAATATGGGTATTGGTGATCCAGACAAGGCTACCATGCAGCCGGTGATTGATGAAATGCATGATGCCATTGACAATCCAGCTAATCATGATTACCCACCTTATACTGGTACCTTAGAATTCCGCAAAGCTTGCTGTAAATGGGTCTCTGAAAGATTTGCTGTTAAGGAGTTTGATCCAATTTCTGAGTGTCTTTCAACGGTTGGTTCAAAAGAATCCATCCATAATGTGTTTCTAGCTTTTGTGGATCCTGGTGATTATACATTGATTCCAGATCCTGGTTATCCGGTTTATAACACTGGTACTATTTTTGCTGGTGGAACTCCGTATAAGATGCCGTTACTTGCTAAGAACAGTTTCCTGCCTGATCTTGATGCGATACCCGAAGAGATAAGAACCAAAGCAAAGCTAATGTTCTTGAACTATCCGAACAATCCAACTAGTGCGACAGCAACAGTGGAGTTTTTCCAGAAGGCGGTGGACTTCTGTACTAAGTATGGAATTTTGCTGTGTCATGATATGGCGTACTCAGAGATTTACTTTGAAGGTTATACGTCGCCCTCAATCTTCAACGCCAAGGGTGCTGAAGACATAGCGATTGAGTTTCATTCGTTCTCTAAGAGTTACAATATGACTGGCTGGCGCTTGGGTTGGGTGCTTGGCAACAAAGTAGCTATTCAAGCTCTATCGCAAGTTAAGACTAATGTTGATAGTGGTGTGTTCAAAGCCATTCAGCAAGCGGGAATTAGAGGCTTGCAAATCCCTCAAGAAGATGTTGAGAAGCGTAATCAAGATATTTATGATCCACGTCGCCTTGCGATTATAGATGGTTTACGTTCTTTAGGTTGGAATATAGAAGCTCCGAAGTCTACGATGTTTATCTGGGCTCCGATACCAAGAGCATTTACCTCGTCAGCAGATTTTTGCGAAATGCTACTTGATAAATGCGGTATTGTTGTCTCTCCTGGTAATGCCTTTGGTGCTACTGGAGAGGGTTTCTTTAGAATTGCAATGACAACTGATGTCCCGCGCATTCAAGAAGCCTTCGAACGTTTGCGTAATGCTGGAATTAGATTTTAGTTTGCGCGAGTAAGTTGCCCCAGACTAACCAAAGTCCCTGCTCTTTACTGCTCATGTAAATTTTTGGTCGCTTCCCTCGTGTTGCTGCCGATCCGCTAGATCTGAAACTAGCCCTTGCTTCACTTGGATCGTGCTCTTTATTAAACCTGCGCTTCAATCGCTCTAGTGCCATCTCAAAATCAGTACTTCTGATATGTCTCTCTGTTGTAGTATTTCCCATGTGTTTCCCCTTGTTATTGACTAGTATCTGGCAAGTGGTCATTGCGGATTGATGAAGCAATCCAGAATTACTCTGGAACGCCACTCCTCTGCTCAGGCTGGCGATGACCAAGCGGAATCACCTAAATAATCTAGTCTATATGGGCTATATACCCAAATTTTTATATTTCTAACATATTGTTGCAATTATCTATGATAAAATATCTTGATATGGGTTTTGATTCAAATCGTGAAGTAACAGCCAGGGCTTTTGTTTTGCCAAAGGTCTACGGCTTTAGCGGCAACGATTATCGTACTCCAGTAGTGGTCAGCGTTAAGCAAGGTCAAGCCCTCACTGGTAGGGGAGATGATTCTGGTGACTTAGCACCGGTTTTAGCAGGGGTGGCTCACGCTAATGGTGATGATGATCGTAGTTTTTTGGGTGGACTGCATTCACCAGAAGATGGATTCAAGGAGGAGCCAAAGCCGTACCCAGTGAAGATTTGGTATCTAGTGGATGTCTCTAGCAGTATGGGCGAATCTGCTTCACACTCTAGCCAACAGAGCAAGCTCGAGTTAGTTCAATCTCAAATCCGTTCTCTGACTGACAATCTGCCTGATGGCATCAAGCATACTATTATCCCTTACAATCATGATCTTAAGACTATTGATGATGATCTTAGTACCAAGGATGTTGCTCGGCGAATGCAGCGGCTAGGCTCTAGTGGTAGCACTAATATCCTCAAACCCTTTCAGCAAGTGCAAGAGATGATTAGACGACATCGTGATCCAAGCACTAGACATCTAGTAGTTTTGGTGAGTGATGGGCAGGGTCTATCAGAGCATGAGCCAGTTATAAAGCGATTAGCGACAGGTTTCCAGGGACTTAATGCTGCGGTCTATAGTGTTGGTACTGGACTTGGTTATAACGAAAAGTTTATGCAAGAAATTGTCCAGCAGGCGCAATTTGGTGGAGCGGTACATATCCCAGAAGACGGACCTATAAAGGTATTTAAGACTATGCTACCAGCTTTTGTAAATGAATTAGTCAGTGCGCCTTTGTATCCTACTGCTCTTTTTGAGTCAAGATTTTTTGAGAGAGTTTTTAGTTTGAATCCTTCCACTAGAGAGGTTTCCAATAATTGTCAGCGAAGTTTTGATCAGGGACACGGATCATTTACTCCATCTGTAGCGGGCTACCAAAGACAGGCTTATAGCTTGGGTTTGATGCCTAAGGCGACTGCTGCTGCTGAGATTTGGTTAGACGTCAAGCATGCTGCTAATGGTCAGCGTTCTTGGACCGAGGCTGTGCCTATCGAGAGGCTTGATGATGTGATTCTTGATCCTAGTGAAAGGGATTTGATTTCAAGGATTCCACTAGAAGTATTGATTCGTGAGATTGCTCTTAAGCGTGATCCAGACTTAGTGCAGTTTGTCTTAGACAATCAGCCAGATCTGGATGCTGCTACTAGAGAGCGTTTGCAGCAGTTCAAAGCCAACTTAGAGCAAGCTCATGTGCAAGGAAATGAACAAGATTTTAGAGCTATGTCAGCTGGTGCTAGTCAGACTGTTGGTTCTTACACGGTGACCGGCCGGCATGAAGCTGGTGAGACGGTTGGGTTTAGAGCTGCTGATGAGACTGTTAAGAAGCCAGTGGTTGATGATGAAGGGTCGCCTAATAAACCACCCCGGATGAATACTTATGCTGAGAAGTTGGCAGATGCCTGGGATCAGATGGAATCAGCAGATGAACAGTTACCAAATAGACCTACTGCCGCAGAGTTTCAACTTGACTCTTCATCTAGTACGCAAAATCCAGTTGTATCTTTGGACTTAGTTTCTGGTGTGGCACCTAGCTTCAATCCAGATATTCTTGATGCTCAAGGGCGCATTATGATTGGACCTCAGGGTGTTAAGATAGGTAGTGATCGTAACCCTAATAATGATGTGCTGATTCCTTATCCTCAGAATTCTACTGTTAGCCGTAATCATTGCCGAATTTATGCTGAGAATGGACAAGTCTGGATTGAAGATCTAGGTTCAATGAATGGAACTTATATTAATGACACTAAGATAGCTAAGGTTCAATTAAAAACTGGCGACCAGATTAAGATGGGGACTAATTATTTTAGGATTAAATGTTCTTAACGACTAAATAGATTGTAACCCTGTCCTAGATCGACTTTGGTAAGCCCATCAAGTCCACGCTGAAAATGTCCGGAGCCTAAGAAAAATATCTTGCGATTGCCTTCTTTGCGTAGAGCATTGACAGCTTGCATTAATTCATTAGCATCTTGTTTGCCAGCAAACATATCTAAGACTAGGGTTGTATCTGGATCTGCTTTGATCAAATCTTCGGTCTTGCCAGCAATTAGCTCTCTGATTGTGGTTGATGGGGTCGATTGCAAGATTGCTTGATTATTTGGATCGAGTAAATCTTTTACTTTAATATGAAGTATTCCACCGACGGTCTGAGGACCTCTTTTGATGATTGTAATGTTGCAACCAGCAAACGAGGCTAATTCCGGACCTAGGACAGTAGAGTCTGGGAGTTTAATGTTAGGATTGATGGCTCTGAGATATTGTAGTGCTGTTGTAAACATACCACCGAAGCGAAACATATTAGTTTTATCTGGGTTGAGTAATTTTGATAAATGTAATCTTAATTGAGCACCTTCTGTCTTGAATAGAGCATCATGTACTGTTAAGGTTTCTTTACTAGGAGCCTGGTCTACTGCTGCTGGTATTGTCTCGGCGACTGTTTTAACGCTAATGGCTTCATTAGCTAATTTGAGTTTGCTTGATCTTCGGAATTGATAGAGCGAGATACGCCCAGTCGAAACTTTTTCCATATCAGAAAAGAGTATTTTCTCGAAATCATTCTCGTCTTGAGCATTGAAGCGTAGAGCAAAAAGATTACCAGTGTGATTTGGATTGTTCTGAAGTTTTTTGACCAAAGGGGCTAGGCTTTCAACTTTATCTGGTTTAGCAAATATATCTACAATGATTTGGTCGTCAGGGTTTGGGGCTGGTTGTAGTTGTGCTAATTGCCTAGCGAGAAAGGCTTTGAAGATCAGAGCTTTGCTTTTTTCTTTCTCTACTCCTTGTATTAAGCCTTTGGTTGAGGTATCAATTTGATCAGGTTTGCGATCACCTTTTAATCTTGTTACTTCTTTATTGATACTGTCAATTTTTCTTTGAGCTTGTGTTAAGGCTGATGCTGTGGTCGTAATGAAGCCAGAAATTACTTCATTATTCTGGAAGTTGAAATGTATATCAAAGCCATCAAAAGGCGCAAAAGTATTAGCCAATAGCACTACTGGTGCGACTCCTAGGCTATTACGAGCATCCTCTCCGCCGAGAGTAGAAACAATCTCCGTTGCTCTGTCAACTAAGCTACATGCGCGTTTGTTACTATGATCTGTAAGTAGTTTATTTAGTGACATTTTACCTTGTCCATTAGCCGTAGCTTGCACGAAATCTCTTACTCCGAAGCTTAGAGATAGTACTGCTTTATCATCATCGTTTATTGCCGTTTGTACTGCTGGAGCCATATTTGCCGCTACTGGAATTGGGCTTTCTGCTTGCGTCGTCACAGTAGGAGCTAGCACTTTAAACGCCGAATTTAGAAAATCAAGTAAGCTACTAGTCCCGTATTTGATATCGTAGATAAAAGGAGCTGTGAGATTGCCAGCTTTGGCTTTTGGCATAGCCACTAGGGTTCCACATTGTTCTAGTCTCTTGGCTAGGTCAGGGGTGTTAATCGCGATAGCTTGGTGTTCTGAAGCAGTGTTAGCAAGTAGCTTTGAGCCAATCATCTCAGAAGATATAGCTATTGCACCAATGGAGATCTGAGGTAGACCCCAAGTATCGATTAATGATTTAAGTTCTGGATTGCCAAGTAATTCAAAAATTTGTTTTAGAGTCCAGTCTCTCTGGTTGGCTTTTTCTCTTGGAGCTTGTACTCCAACTATAGAAATTTGATGTCTTTCTTTTTCCCCAAGCTTAGCTAAAGACTCCCCTATTTTTTGTAATGAAGTATCAGCATTAGGATCATAAGAGCAGGTTAGGATTCGATTTTTTTGTAATTCGCTTTTGTGACTTGAAACGAAGCGCTCTGCTGCTAGATGATCGCCAACAACTAATAATAATTTACTCACGATAATTTTTAGTATAACATAATATCGGTAATGATAAGCTCCGCTTTTGTTGGCGAAGGATTGAGTCAAAAACTTAAACTTGTATTTTTCAGTATATCTTTAAGCGTATGCTAATATTTTCCCCATATGAGAAACCAAATTAAGACCAAAGAAGACGTTGTTAAATTATGTACAGCAAATGACGTTAGTTTTATTAGATTACAGTTTTGCGATATACATGGCTTAGTTAAGAACATGTCCGTGCCGATCTCACAATTAGATCGCGTACTGGATAATCAAATCATGTTAGATGGTTCATCAATACGGGGTTTCAGGACTATTGAAACTTCTGATATGTATTTTAGACCTGATATCTCTACGTTTAGAGTTTTGCCGTGGAGACCACGTGAGGGAGCTGTTGCCCGTATCATCTGTGATATCTACAACCCAGATGGCACACCGTTCGATGGCTGTCCACGTAATAATTTGAAGCGCGTCCTCAAAGAGGCTCGTGATCAGGGTTATATATTCAATGTTGGGCCTGAGTGTGAGTTCTTCCTCTTCCATAATGATGAAGAGGGTTTCCCAACTACTGAGCTTGTAGATAATGGTGGTTACTATGATGTTGAACCAACTGATTTGGGTTCTGATGTTCGTAGATCCATTATCACTACTCTTGAGGAGCTTGGATTTGAGGTAGAAGCAAGTCATCATGAAGTAGCACCGTCTCAGCACGAGATCGATTTCAAATATGCTGAAGCACTCGGTACTGCTGATAACGTGATTACTTTTAAATGGGCAACCAAATCTATCGCTAACGAGTATGGATTGTATGCAACCTTCTTGCCTAAACCACTTGCTGGAGTGAATGGTAGTGGTATGCATTGTAATATGTCACTGAGTTCTGTTGATGGCAAAAATCTTTTCTTTGATGAGACCAAAGAAGACGGTATCTCTGACATCATGAAGCATTATATTGCTGGAATTTTGAAGCATGTTAAATCTTTTAGTGCGATTACTAATCCATTGGTTAACAGCTATAAGCGTCTAGTACCGGGTTATGAAGCGCCTGTATATATTGCTTGGTCCAAACTCAATCGTAGTGCACTAATCAGAATCCCAGCAGCGCGTGGACAGACAACTAGGGTTGAATTACGTTGCCCGGATCCAGCAGCTAATCCTTACCTTGCTTTTGCAGCGATGCTTACAGCTGGCTTAGATGGTATCAAAAATAAACTTGAAGCTCCAAAAGAAGTGAACGAGAATATTTACAAGCTTGAAATGCAAACTATGGTAGAACGTGATATCCACGCGCTTCCAGGTGATCTAGATGAAGCCTTGAGATATATGGAGAAGTCAGACTTGATGAAACAAGCTCTGGGAGAGCATATCTATAAGCATTACCTTGAAACTAAATATCAAGAGTATCAAGAATATAGATCTCAAGTTACTCAGTGGGAGCTGGATAATTATTTGACGGCGTTTTAGTTACCGTTTGACCCCTTTGACAGAGAGCTATTCATGTGAAAATATTTTTCATGGCGAAGGCTTTTTATCAAAATAGTGAGAAGTTTAGAGTGGAAGTACTAAGGTATGTTAGCTATGTCTTAGCCACGCCTTTCTGTGGCTTGCTGATAGGTTATTTAATTATTCTTATAATATTATGGTAAAGTTAGATAGGAGGCTAGATAATGATAACTCTTGATAGTGTTATTAATGCTTTGGGCACTTTTTTGGTAGCCATGATTATTCCAGTAATGGCTTTTAATTTCAACAGGCGTTGTGAGAAAACTATTGCTAAGTATGAAGCATCAGACGCTAACTCACAGCGAAACGTGTCCCTTTGATTTCCCCTTTGCCTTTGAGGTAATTTGGAATTTTGGATATCTCACTGATGCCAAGAATATTGACGCTAGTACCGTTCTCGGTACAGATTGCGGCGGCTGCAATTTTGCTTTTCATGCCACCAAGTCCTGCTGTTGATTGGCTTTCACCAGCTATGGAACGTACATAATCATCTATTTGTTCTACAATTGGTATGAGTTTTGCTTCTTTATTAAGCTGTGGATCACTGTCATAGAGACCATTTGCGTCACTTAGTATAAATAATTTTTCAGCTTTAATTAAGACAGCGATCCGAGCTGCTAGGCTATCATTATCTCCATATTCAATCTCTGAACTGGCTACAGGGTCATTAGCATTGATCACTGGAATTACATCGAGTGCAAAAAGCTTCTCTAGAGTGGCTTTGATGCTAGGGTTTTGATTGTCATCATCAAGCCCAGTGTGAGTGATTAATAATTGTCCTACATGGATATCATGGAAGCGAAAGACATTCTCATAAGCATTCATTAGATCGATCTGTCCGACTGCAGTTAAGGCTTGTTTGAAGCTAGTTATCGCGGGGCTGTCGGAGAGTTCTTCAAGTTTGTTTTTAAGTTTATCAGGACCAAGGCGCGCCACCCCCAAGCCCATAGCTCCAGAGCTGACTATCGCTACATGATAGCCAAGTTTTTTGAGCTTAACAGCGCAAGAGGCTAGGTTATTGATAACCTTGTAATTGACACCAACACTTACAATGGGTTTACCACTTAAATGCTGCACCATGACGGGGTTTTCTTTAGTTATAGAACTAGTGCCGATTTTTAGAATTATGACTCTTTGGCTCATTAAGCGCAATTTTAACACAAGCTTGCTTCATGTTATATTAGTAGTTATGGCAGATAAAGTTGTTATTAATAAAGACCAAGTCACAGTCTCTGATAATCCGATAGTTTTGTTTATCGAGGGTGATGGTACTGGACCAGATATCTGGAAGGCTTCAAAGTTAGTCTTTGATGCTGCTGTCAAGTATGCTTATGGTGGTAAACGTAAGATTGAGTGGCGTGAAATCTTGGCTGGCGAGAAAGCCTTCAATCAAACTGGTGAATGGTTGCCACAAGCCACTCTGGATGCCATTAAAGAATATTCTTTAGCTATTAAAGGTCCGTTGACTACTCCAGTTGGCGGCGGCATCAGATCGCTCAATGTCACTCTCAGACAGGTTTTTGATCTCTATGCTTGTTTGCGTCCAGTGAAATGGTATAAGGGTGTACCGAGCCCAATGAAGCAGCCTGAACTTTTGGATATAGTTTTGTTTAGAGAGAATACTGAAGATGTTTATGCTGGTTTTGATTATCAAGCTGGTAGCAAAGAAGCTCTGTCAATCATTGAAGCTATTAATAAAATCAATCCAAAAAAACAAATCGCTCATATCGATACTACTGGCATCGGTATCAAACCCATATCCAAAGAGGGTTCTAAGCGTTTGATTCGAGCTGCAATTAATTATGCGATCACTAAGAATCGCAAGAAAGTACATATCGTGCATAAGGGTAATATTATGAAATTTACTGAAGGTGCTTTCAAGGATTGGGGTTACGAGCTAGTCAAAGAAGAATTCTCAAATCAAGTTATAACTGAAGAAGAGATTTGGGATGGTAAAGATGCTGGCAATAAAATTGTTCTTGGTAATCGTATTGCCGACAGTACCTTTCAGCAATTACTTTTGCGACCAGATGAGTATGAAGTACTTGCTACTTGTAACTTGAATGGAGATTATTTGTCAGATGCTGCTGCTGCTCAGGTTGGTGGGCTAGGAATCGCTCCAGGAGCGAATATCGGTGATCATCAGGCTATCTTCGAAGCGACTCACGGGACAGCACCGAAGTACGCGGGTCAGGATAAGGTTAACCCTGGTTCTGTGATTCTTTCTGGTGTGATGATGTTTGAATATATGGGCTGGACTGAGGTTGC